>NZ_JBDGML010000090.1:0-56207 GCF_057655195.1 Arthrobacter sp. Soil_N43 | reverse complement strand
GTTGACCGTAAGAACAGAGCCGACCTTCAGATCACCCGTAATCGTCGGGACCGGAGCCGGGCCAAGCGACCCCGGAGCGATTGCTGGTGTCTCGACAGGGGCATGGCTGATGCGATTACCGGCCGTGAAACTTAGAACAGCGCCTAGATCGGCCTCCACGATGTCATAGTCGATCGACTCCGCTCCGCTGATCTTGATTCCATCGCGGTACCACTGAGGCGATCGAATCCATTCGAGATACTCTGCGTGCCACCCCGCGGGAACGGCAAATACCGCGGTTAGTCGCTGGCCCACCTGGGTCTGGCCTTTGATGGTGATGCCCGGATCGGGAAGCGTGATAGGCGGGACTGAAACGCCGGCTGATCTGGCCTCTGTGTAACGAGCTATTCCCCATTGTGCGGCACTTACAACGACATGAATCTGGCCTTGGCCGACATCCGGTAACCCGGGCCGATATGTCGGATCTGTCCGGGCACCGGTGACTTGTTCTTCCCCGCGATACCAGGTGTACTGCCAGCCGTAGAGAGGGGTCGGAGACCATGAACCGGGAGTTGCGAAGAGTTCCTCACCGAAGGTCGGGTCTCCGATGATGGTCGGCTTGGAGGAGACGGTGAAGGCAGGAAGATCGCTGAGGGCGGCGACCTCGGTACCGAGGTCGGTGATTCCCGGAGCATCAAAGACAATTTCCCGCGCGGACGCGTATCCCTCAGCGTCGTCGAAGGTACTTTTGCCGCCAATCCACTTGTCGGCGAAGAAGAATGGTTTGCGGCTGCCCCACCCGTAGCTGTCCATAAGCCGCACTTTGTAGACCGTTCGGCTGTCGGCACGGAAGTTGAAGCGTCCATTGGCATCCGTAATTGTGCGCGCGCTCATGTCCTGGGAGCCTGAACCGTAAGGCTTGTCCGCTTCCGTATAGACGATTACGTCCATACCTGCCGCCGGCTCACTGTCGGGTCCTACGATCCGACCCGTAATTTTTGAATCATAAGCGGGCGTAAATGCTTGCGCCGACAGTGCCCCTGACAGAAGCGACCCAAGCACCAGGGCAGCAGCTACCGTTACGGCAATAGGTCGAGCTACGGTCAAGCTTTTCAAAGTCCCCCCAGGGATACGGTCAAAAGAGATAAGGCGAAGTTTAGCTTCTATCCGGAGACCTGATTTGCAGGACACTTCCGGCTAACCTCAGTGCTGGAGCCGCGCTCCGTCCTGCTGTACACGGTGCCGGAAATGGCGCGCGCCTGAGCCTCTAAGAGCCAGTGACTTTTCGGGTATCAAGGATGTCACGCACGCAGTTAGAGCCATCCTTGTGCATACACGCGTAAGGAAGCGGTAGATCACTTCCGGCAGGAACTGCGCGCTTGGCTAGCATGAGATCACCCACAGGCAACAACCGGGGACCCGGTTGGCCTTGGGGCACCGGTGCGATTTGAAGCTTGGTGACTCAGCAAACGCTGTTGAAATTAACCTGACCCGAGAGGCTCCATGGACTTCCCTCAGCTCCACGTTGGCATTAGTCGACAGTTCGGCCCATTCACCATCTTTCCGGTCTGGTCCGACAACCCGGGGAACCTCGGTCTGACAACTGGGGCTCACGCCCCGCTGGACGTCAGCGAGGTAGCGGGAGGCCCTGAAGTCAATCGCCTCAGGGTCCGGAATACCACATCAAAAGCGGCGCTGCTGGTCGAGGGCGAACTCCTCGAAGACGACCACCAGCACCGCGTCATCGTTGAGAGTCTCGTCCTCGGCCCGGGCGAGCAGGCCGAGCTCCGAGCGGCTCGTGTCGAGAATGGAAGCTGGGGCGCAAGTACCGAGCACACACGCCGGACCCGGCATGCTCCCCTGCACGTCCGTGCAGGGCTAGCCGGGCTGGGGTGCCTCGCCGAAAGAACCGACGGCGGTATCCGTGCTCACAGCGCCGCCGACCTAGAGCAGCCGGCTCCGCTTGAAGGGCAGCGCGGTGTTGTTGTTGGCCTCCTAGGCAGGGCGCTCATGCTCGAACTGTTCGGTACGTCCACACTATTCGCACGGCACTGGAAACAGATCGCCGACTCCCTCCGCTTGGAGGAACGCCACCTTATCCGGCACACCACCGGACAGAGCGCGCGCGACTTTGCAGCTGCTCTATCGGCCGTGGACAGGTACCGCCTCCTGTCACCTGACATGCATCCAGTCACGGACCAGCGTGGTCCCATGCGCGTCCGCCAGGTACACACCACCATCGGCCGCTTCGCGTATAACGGGGTGAGCGTAAGCCGCCCCGATGCAGAGCATCAGTTCGCCCACCTAAGCGTCTGGGACACGGCTCACCCTCTGATCTCGTTTCGAAAGAGAACACCTTAAGCCTTACGCCTCCCTGAGAATAGGCGTTAACCGGACATGCACGGTCAAACCGGGTCAAAAGAGGGCTCTCAGGTAGTATCAGGGGGCGGCCCCAGAGGCCGCAAAAGTACTGAGAGGACCGACATGCCCGAGCCTTGGCTCTCTGCTGACGACATCGCTGTGCATCTCGGCATCACGAAGGACACTGTCTATTCCTGGATCGCCGACAAAGGCATGCCCGCGCACAAGATCGGGCGCCTTTGGAAATTCCAAGCCAGCGAGATCGACGACTGGGTCCGAGGTGGTGGCGCCGATGCATCCGGACTCGGTCCCGACTGATTGACTGTCCCCTTCAAACTGCCTAGACGTTAACATCGGTCAGCCCGTATATCCTGATCCACTGCCCAACTCGCGAAAAGAGGCCCCGTTGACCGCAAGCCTCCACTCACATGAGCGCTATGCACTGTCATTCACCAGCGGTGGGCTCCTGGTGCGCGAGGCAGACGTGATCGTCGCCGAATATCTCCGCTCGCGCGATTGGGTGGCGGTACGTCATGCGGTCACTGAGCAGAACCTGTTGCAGGCGCGTACGACTTCGTCGAGTGTCCGCGTGACGCGGGAAACGATCCAGCGGCTGGGCGTCTTCGATGATTCGGAACTTGAACTCCTCGCAAAGTCGAGTCTCACCGAACGCTGTCACTTGATGTGGGCCGCTGCATGCCGTCGTTACGAGCTGATTGGTGACTTCGCGGAAGAGGTCGTTCGCGAACGGTTCCTCGTGATGATCCCAACGCTCTCCACCGAGGACTTTGAGCGGTTCATGACGGGCAAAAGCTTGTGGCACCCCGAGCTTGACGAGTTGAAGGCCTCAACGCGCGCCAAACTCCGGCAGAGCATCTTCCGCATGCTGCACGAAGCGGGCCTCCGCAGCGAAGAAGGCGCCATCGTTCCGGCGGTGCTCTCAGAGCGAGTCCACGAAGCCCTTGCGGCACGCCGCCCGAGCGACATCCGATTCTTCCCCACCACTCTGCCTATGGAGGCGACGCGATGAGCACGACCAAGCGAAGCCTCATGACCGATGAGAAGCACGTCTACGAGGTGCTGCGCAGTACGCGGTTCTTGAAGATGGAGGGCCTCTCCAAGGAGGTGCCGTTCTTCATCTATCACTACCCGCCCGCGTGGGCGCGTGAAGTCGACGACCTCCGCGACCGCATCATCACGAAGCTCCGCAGCGACGACGGATTGATTGTCCTGGAGATCAACCTCTACGACCTTGCCGTGCAGCTCCTCAGAGAACGTGGCGTGTGGCATCGCCTCTTGGCACTGGAACCGGACATGGACAAGGCCGAGTTCCGCGAGACGCTGCAGGGCATGCTCGACCCGCACGATCACCTCGCACCCGCGATACGTGACCGTCTCGAACTAGAGCCGAGCGACATGGTCTTCCTCGCAGGCATCGGCGAGGTGTTCCCCTTCATTCGCACCCACACGGTGTTGGAGAACCTGCAGAGCGTCGTGACAGGTCGTCCGATGCTGGCGTGGTTCCCGGGGACGTACGAATTCACGCAGACCAGTGGTCACCAGCTGCGGGCGCTGAACCTCAGCGCAAGCGACAGCTACTACCGGGCCAAGGACATTTTGGAACAGGAAGCATAAGCGATGACCACGATTAACGAAATCTTCGCCAAGCCGATCAGCCGGCCCATCGAGGGAGTCATCAAGGCCGATGACACCTCGCACCTCGCTACCGAGGTCGAGGAGTATGTCCTCACGAACGAGGCAGCCAAGGGCCTCGAACACGTGCTGGAGGCCTACACGAACTACACGAACGCCAACCGCGTCTGGAACAACGGCGTGTGGATCTCGGGCTTCTTCGGCTCCGGTAAGTCACACTTGTTGAAGATGCTCGCGCACCTGCTCGGTGACATCGACGGCCACGACTACCCGCGTGCCAAGGTCTCCGGGTACTTCCGCGGGAAGGCAGACGACGCGTTCCTGCCCGCGCTGATCGAAAAGGCTGACCGCATCGCCGCGAAGAGTCTGCTGTTCAACATCGACCAGAAGGCCACGCTGATCTCGAAGGATCAGAATGACGCCCTCCTCAAGGTGTTCGTGAAGATCTTCGACGAGTCCCGCGGGTACTACGGCAACCAGGGCCACATTGCCCGCTTTGAACGCGACCTCGACAGCCGAGGGCAGTACAACGATTTCAAGTCCGCATTCGAGCGCATCGCTAGTATTCCGTGGACCCAGGGACGCGAGCAGGCTGCGCTCGAAGCCGGGCACATCGATCAGGCCTTCGCCGAGGTCAACGGCACCGAGAGTCCCGGCATCATCCGTCAATACAGCACCAGCTATTCAGTCTCGATCGAGGACTTCGCCGACGAGATCGCAGCCTGGCTGGACCAGCAACCCGATGGGTTCCGCCTGAACTTTTTCGTTGATGAGGTCGGCCAGTTCATCGGCACGAACAGCCAGCTGATGCTGAATCTCCAGACCATCGCCGAATCCCTAGCCACCAAGTGCAAGGGGAGGGCGTGGATCTTCGTCACCTCGCAGGAAGACATGGAGAAGGTCGGCGGTGACCGCACGAAGTCGCAGGCCAACGACTTTTCCAAGATTCAGGCCCGATTCACAAACCGGCTCAAGCTCACCAGCCAGGACGTTGAAGAGGTCATCCGTAAGCGCCTGCTCGACAAGACGGATGTTGCTAAAACCGATTTGACGGCGATCTACGCGACTGAGCGCGCGAACTTCAAGACCCTCTTCGACTTCGTCGAGGGCCGCCACTATCCGAACTACCGTGACGAGACTCATTTCGTTGGCACATATCCGTTCGTGAGCTATCAGTTTCCGCTGTTCCAGTCCGCGATCGAGGGCATTAGCGACCACAACATCTTCGAGGGGCGCAACAGCTCGGTCGGTGAGCGTTCAATGCTCGGTGTCGTGCAGGAAGTTGCCCGCGAGCTGGCCGACAGGCCTCTCGGCCAGCTCGCCTCATTCGACCAGATGTTTGAAGGCATCCGTGCCTCGCTGAAGTCAGCGAACCAGCGCGCGATCAACGACGCGGAACGCAGCCCGTCGCTGCCGCCGCTTGCGATTCGCCTCCTCAAGGCCCTCTTCCTGGTCAAGTACGTGGATACCTTCAAGGCGACGCCGCGCAACCTCACCGTGCTGGTCTACGACCGTTTCGGTACCGACCTCACGCAGCTGGGCAAGGACGTCAACGAGGCCCTTGCCGCGCTGGAAGCGCAGACCTACATCCAGCGCAACGGCGACGTCTACGACTACCTCACCAACGAAGAGCAGAAAATCGAGCAGGAGATCAAGAACGTCGACATCGACAATTACGAGGTCTCCAAGAAGCTCTCCGACCTGCTCACTGGCTCGGTCATCAAGGCGACCAAGGTCGTCTACGGCAAGAACGGCCAGAACTTCCCGATCGGGTTCAAACTCGACGGGCAGGCGATGAGCAAGCAGCACGAGCTCGCCCTGCACTTCACCAGTCCCGAGACCGAATTCAGCCTGGAGCAGATCAAAGCCCACAGTGCCGGTCTGGATGAACTTCGCGTTGTGCTCCCGCCCGAGACCGACCGGATCCTCGCCGACCTGCGGCTCCTGCTGAAGACCGCGAAGTACGTCAAGCGCGCCCAAGGAGCCAGCCGTACCCCGATCGAGCAGACGATCCTGCAAATCAAGGGCACCCAGAACGCCGAGCGGGAGAATGAGATCGTCGAACGCCTCCGCACCGCTGTCGGCCGCTCGACCCTGATTCACAACGCCGGCATCCTTGATGTCACCTCGGCTGATGCCGTGACTCGGATAAACGACGGCTTCCAGAAGGTCATCGCTGCGACGTACACGAATCTCACTCTGCTGGGTGGCATGAGCTTCACTGAGCAGCAGCTGTCCACTTTCGTGAACCCGCCTGAGGGTGGCCTGTTCGGGGAGACCGCCAGCATCCTGGCAGTGCCCGGTGACGATGTCCTCGCGCACCTGGAGATGAGCGGTAAGCGCCACGTGCAGGTGACGATGAAGCACCTTCTCGGGAAGTACACGACCAAACCTTACGGCTGGGACCAGTGGTCGATCGCCGCCGTGGTGGGCTACCTCGCCGGTGGATCAAAGATCGAGATCCAGCTCAACGGCAAGGTGCTCGCGCGCACCGAGATAACCCCAGCGCTGCGCAACACGCAGAACTACCCGAACATCGTCATCGCCCTCCAGCGGGTGTTCGATTCGAAGGTGGTGGGTGCATTCCGGAAGTTCGTGATCGAGTTCACCGACGACGGGGCGATCACCAAGGATCCGCTGGAGCTTGCACGGGCGGGCAAGGAGCATCTTGAGGCGAAACTTGCTGAATTGAAAGCCCTGCGCACCGGGTCCCGGTACCCGTTCATTGACCAGCTCGACGAGCCGATCCGGATACTCGACGAACTGTGCAGCAACAGGGCGGAGTGGTTCGTCACCGACTTTGCCGGCGCAGATGACCTGCTCGACGCGAAAGACAGCGTGATTGACCCGATCAAGGCGTTCTTGCATGGCGCTCAGCGTGGTATCTATGACTCCGCCGCAGCGTTTATGCAAGCGAATCAGTCCAACATCGCCTACTTGCCTGCCAGCACTACTGACGCGGTTGCGTTCGCTCTAGAGGACCCGCAGATCTTCCGGGGCAGCAAAACTACTCAGTTGGGCGTTGCGGTCAAGGCCTTGCAGGACCAGCTCGGCGACGTGATTGAGAAGCAGCGCGCTGCCGCCACGGCGGACATCAAGGCACGTTGGGATCAGGTGCCCGCCAGCCGGTCATACAGTGATGCGACCGAGGCCGCCCAGCAAGCGGTGACACGTACGGCCCAGGGCGTGCTCGACCGAGTCCAGCACGAGACGCAGATCCCCGCGATCAAGAATCTGGCCTCGCAGTTCGCAGACTCGATCTACCCGCAGATTCTCGATGAGCTGGACGCGGCACGAGTTTCCCCGGTGTCGGAGCCACCGATCCCCGGAACCGACGCGAGTTCAGAGCCGACACCGGTGCCCGCCCCGGTCAAGCAGAGCGTCTCGATCACGAAACTGGTGCTGCCCGGCGCTGGTCAGGTGCTCGAAACAGAGGCCGACGTCGACGGCTACCTCAATCAGCTCCGCACGACGCTGCTCGCGACCATCCGTGACAACAAGCGCATCACGCTCTAGGACGGCAACGATATGGACACAAAACCTCTGGAGCGCTTCGCCACGCAGGCACGCCGCGAACTCCTAGCAGCCGTCGACGCGCAGGCCACCGCCGTGCTCGCCCCAGCATCCGTTACCCGCACCGAGCGCGGCGAAGTGGTGAAGAAGCTCGAAGCCGAGATCGCTGCACATGGCCGCGGCCACGTGATCGACAAGGTTGCCTACATCTGGTTCAACCGCATCATCGCGCTGCGCTTCATGGACGCCTGCAGCTACACCGACGCTGGTGTCGTTTCGCCCGCTCGAGGCCAGGCGCATGGCCAGCCAGAGATCCTCGCGGATGCCAAGCGCGGCAACCTCAATACCGACGTTGTGAGCAACAAGAACACGGCAGAAGCGATCATTGGGCTGCTTGACGGTACACGCCGCAGCACCGATGCTGAAGGCGAAGCCTATGCGCTACTTCTGACCGAGTACTGCCACTACTGGCACAAATCGATGCCGTCCATGTTTGAGCGCGAAGGCGACTACACGGAGCTGCTCGTGCCCACGGGGCTGCTCGCGGACGGAGCGATCCTATCCCAGGCGCGTGAGGTACTCACTGAAGGCGTCTGCGACGACGTCGAGGTGATCGGTTGGCTCTACCAGTTTTACATCTTGGAGCGGAAAGGCGAGGTCTTCGCCGGATTCAAGAAGAATAAGAAGGCCGGGGCCGATGAAATCCCCGCTGCAACTCAGCTCTTCACTCCGCATTGGATAGTCCGCTACCTCGTCGAAAACTCCCTCGGGCGTTTGTGGATGCTCAACCGGCCGGCCTCACGCCTCGTCGATCAGATGGACTACTACGTCGCCCCGGTTGACGACCAGACCGACTTCCTGAAGATCACTGGTCCAGAAGAACTGACCGTGATCGACCCCGCGTGCGGCTCAGGGCACATGCTCACCTACGCCTTCGACCTGCTCCACGCCATCTACGAGGAGGAGGGCTACTCGCCCTCAGACATCCCAAGCCTGATCCTCACCTACAACCTCCACGGTACGGAGATTGACCCGCGTGCCGGGGTCCCTCGCTGCGTTTGCGCTCACGATGAAGGCCCGGGCAAAACAGCGCACGTTCTTCAGCAAGCAAGTCGAACCGAAGATCTGCGTGATTGAGCCGATCTCGTTCGGGCAGAACGAGATCGACTTTCTCGCTACCGAGAATGGCGATCGACGCGAGGAAGAACGGTTCTGGAACCAATTCGCGCATGCCGACACGCTCGGTTCGTTGATTCAGCCCAATCGTGGTTTGACCACTCTGTTCTCGGGCCACCTCGCGACGCTCGACGATGGTGGGGAATTGCTCCTGACCGACACTCTCGAACGAGCCCAGCAGGTGTTGACGCAGGCTGAGTATCTCGCTACTGGCTACTCTGTGCTCGTAGCAAATCCCCCTTACATGGATGCTCGAAACATGGGCCAGGTGCTGTACGACTACTTGGTCGAGCACTTCCCGACTGGGTTCACGGGTGTCGACCTTGCCTTTGTCCTTCGCGCACAGGCACTAGTGCGACATAGGGGCAACCTTGGGTTGCTGAGCATGGACAGCTGGCTAGGCAACTTTGAGTGTGCTGGCTTTCGGGATGTCGTGCGCCAAAGGTTGGCGCCAAGAATTGTCCTGCATCTAGGTGCCCGAGCCTTTCCTGAGATAAAGGGTGAGGTCGTGCAGGTATCGGCCACACTGTTCCAGAACATTGCCCCGGGTTCGGCGAAGTGCATGTTCATCGCAGCGACCAAAGGGGCCACCGAAGACGCCAAGATCGCGCAGTTTCGGGACTCTACGCGGCGATTCACTCACCGACTCGACTGGTTTGATGTCTTTCCCGGCCGCGTCTTCACCCCCTATACAGCCTCCGAAAGCGCCCATAACACTTTCGCTTCTGCGCCGGCCATGACGTCGGTCGCGGAAGTCCGTACAGGCCTACAGACAGGCGACAACAATCGGTTCCTGCGTTATTGGTTCGAGGTCTCGCTCGGCAAAATTCGCTCGGATGATGCATCCGTATCGGAGCGTTGGGTTCCCTACGTCAAGTCAAGTTCGCCGACCCGATGGTTCGCACGAGAAGATCTAGTTGTTGATTGGCAGGACGACGGCGCCCACATCCGAGCGCATCAAAGTTCGGTGGTGCGCAATTCTTCCTACTACTTCCTGCCTGGCGTCTCCTACGGCGGGCTTGCAGGCAATTTGAAGGCGCGCCTCGTGTCTGCGGGTGCAGTTTTCGATCAAAAGAATTCGATGGTGTTTCCCGTCGGGCAGACGACTACAGCCCAGCTTCTTGCCCTTATGAACAGCGCGGCCTTCGAGACCCTTGCACGTCTCATATCGCCCAAAGGGTTCGGGGTTGGTACGCTCGCAAAACTCCCCATTCCGCTGGGCGCGTTGAATGCTCCGCGAATCGAAGAGATCGCGCAACGAGCGATTGAACTTACGCGATATACCTTTGATCGATCCGAGACGTCTCGGGGGTTCATTGGCCTGGAATCGATCCTGCTGGGCAAAGAGAGTGTCTTGGATCTTCGACGCGGCGTGAAGTTCGCGCACGAGAACGAGGCACGGATTCAAGCCGAACTGAAGCAGCTCGAGCGAGAGAATGAAGCGCTATTTCAAAATGCACTTCTCGCTGTCGCCGATGACTCGCAAGCGGGTACGTTGGAGACGCCGGAGACGCAGGCCTCTGAAACGTCTATCGCGCGAGACATCGTTTCGTTTGCAGTCGGCTGCATGTTCGGTCGCTACAGCCCGGACGAGAAGGGCCTTATCCTCGCCGACCAAGGCGCAACCCTTCAGGATTACCTTGTGAAGGTACCGGAGCCGACTTTCCGGCCTGACGCCGACAACGTAATCCCCCTCGTCGACGACGGCTGGTTTGAGGATGACATCGTCGAGCGGTTCCGGCAGTTCCTGCGCACCGCGTTCGGGGCGGAGTATTTCGAGGAGAACCTGCGCTTCGTGGAAGAGTCGCTGGGGGTGAAGACACTGCGCGACTACTTCATTACGAAGGCGGGCAAGTCGAAGTTCTACGACGAACACGTGCAGCGGTACCAGCAGCGCCCAATCTACTGGATGTTCTCCAGCCCCAAGGGTTCGTTCAACGCGCTTATTTACGTGCACCGCTATAACCCCTCGACGGTGTCCACGGTCCTCAATGAGTACCTGCGCGAGTACCGTGCCAAGTTGGAGGTCGCACGCACCAACGCGGAGCAGGCGGCTGCCGCGGGCTCTACCAGGGACCAAAAGGAAGCCGACCGGTTGCGCAAGGTGCTCGCGGAACTTCGTGACTACGAGCACGACGTGCTCTACCCCTTGGCAACTCAGCAGCTCACCATTGATCTCGACGGCGGCGTGAAAGCGAACTACCCCAAGTTTTATCCGGCGCTGAGGAAGATCAAAGGGTTGGAGGCGGCAGAGTGACGAAAGCGTCTTCGATCTTAGACCACCTCGCGGCACGCTTCGATCAGCACCGCCTGGTGGTGTGGCACGACCCCGAAGGCAGTTACGCCACCGACGTCGACGCCCAAGCGCCGCCCGGTGTAACGGTGCTGCGTGTCCAGAACGACGAGTTCTCAATCAAACACCGCGTGCTACGCGACGAGCCCAGCACAAAGTTTCTGATCTATCGCAGCGGTCCTGTTGCTGAAGGGCCGGACAACTGGCTGCTAGATCTCGAACTCGCGTACGGTGTGTTCACCGCAGATCACCGCGCGCTCATGCGGGCAGACCTCGGCCTCATGACGCCCGGATCCGAAGAACTTATTGCTGAGCACGGGACGTTTTTTGGTGACGCGAAGCTGGTTGCGAAGCTTAGGCCGTTGCTGAGCACCAACGATGATCTCGCCAAGGTCCGGGCGAAGATGTGTGCGGCCGTGCTCGACCAGAAGGAACACAGCTTCTCCGAGCTGATCCGTACGCTGCTGGTGCAGCACGCTGCGGGCGACAGCGCCGGCTACGAGGCGCTCGTCAAACAGGGGCTTGCCGACTTTCATTGGGCAGGGGCCGCGAACATCTACGGTTACCACTCTGAGACGCCGACCATGGCCGGTTTCGTGCTATGGATGTTCAAGCAAGCCCTGGGCGGGTTCGCGGCCACGACCTCGAACGCCGCGCGCAACATTGAGATCGACTTTCGTAGCTTCCGGAATGACCGTCAGAGCCTGGTCGCTCTAAAGAAGCTCGCGCTTCAGGCTGAAAGTGACTTGGACTACGTCGAGCATGCTAAGGACGCGTTGCTTGCTGAACTCGTGGCCACCGACATTTTCGACGCGGGTGAGAGAGAGATCATCCGCCGCTTGATCGACGGCATTGCCGCCCAGACGATCCAGCCGAGTGACATTGCGGACATGATCCGCACCCGTCGCCGTGACAGCATTTGGTTTGACGACTACGCGACGCTTTATGCGGCGCTCGGCGCGGCGGCCGAGCTGATCCCGGCGATCCGTTCTGCACGGATCGACGTGTCGAGTTTCGATGATGGCTTCTGCCGTTACCGCGATGATCTCTTCCGCATCGACCAGCTCTACCGGCAGTACACGCTCGCATCGCAGACCGCGGAGTTCTCGCAGCCGTTGGAAGCGCTGAACGAGCAGGTGGAGAACGCCTACGTCACCGATTTCCTCTCCAAGCTCGGGATCAGCTGGCAACAACAGGTCGACCAGGTCGAGACGTGGAAGTCGCTCGCGATTACCTCGCAGAGTTCTTTCTACCAGCACTACATCGCCCCGCAGGTGCGAGGTGGACGCAAGAAGGCCGTCGTCGTCATCTCCGACGCGCTGCGCTACGAGGTCGCCGACGAACTGACTTCCAAGATCCGCGGCGAGAACAAGTACGACGCCAAGATCGAGGCCGTTCTCGGGGTATTGCCCAGCTACACCCAGCTTGGGATGGCGTCGCTGCTCCCACACAAGACACTCGCGCACTCCGAGAACGGCGACCCTGTGCTCGTCGACGGTCAGCCCTCATACGGCACGGCGAACCGCTCGAAGATCCTTAGCTCCGTCGGCGGCACGGCAATCCAGGCCACCGATTTCCTGAAGATGAAGCCCGCGGAGCGGCGCGATCTCTACGCAGCGCACCAGGTGCTGTACGTCTTTCACGACACCATCGACGCAACCGGTGACAAGGCGGCGTCGGAGCACCGGACGTTCAAGGCCGCGGCTGATGCGATCGATGACCTTGTCGACATCGTCAAGAAACTTGCAAACGCGAACGCGACGAACATCTTCGTCACCGCAGACCACGGCTTCCTATACCAGGAGTCGAAGCTGGCACCACAGTTCAATCTGACCGTGAAGCCGCAGGGCGACAAGGTCGTGGTCGCGAACCGCCGTTACGTTCTTGGCCGAGGGTTGAAGGAAGATAACGCGTTCCGCCGTTTCTTGCCCGAGCAGCTCGGGCTGTCGAGTGATCTGGAAGTTCAAATCCCGAACTCGATCTGCCGGATCGTCAAGCCTGGTGCCGGGTTCCAGTTCGTCCACGGGGGTGCGTCGTTGCAGGAAATCGTGGTGCCGGTCATCTCGATCAACAAGGGACGCTCCGACACCGTCGAGCCTGTGAACGTCGACATCCACCCGGAGTCGGACAAGATCACGACCGGTCAGATCGTGGTGAAGCTCTTCCAGCAGAGCGCTGTCACCGATCAGCGCACTGCGAGAAAGCTGCGTGCAGGCCTCTACTTCGGTGATCAGCTGATTTCCAACGAGCCCGAGTTGCTCTTCGATGCCGAGAGCGCCGAGGGGCGTGATCGGTTCCAGACTGTCCGTCTGCTGCTGAGCAAGGACGCTGATGGGGCGAACAACCAGCGCGTGGAGTTCCGGCTCTCCGAGCCGATCGGTGAAACCGGCGAGTGGAAGAAGTACAAGAGCGTTCCGTACATGCTCAAGCGCTCCTTCACAACGGACTTCGACTTCTAGGAGCACTCTTGAGCGAGAACATCGACCTAACCCTGGTAGCGCCCATCGCGGATGCCTATGACGCCGAGCCCTCCGAGGGAGGCGGGCCGAGCGAGTTGGATCGCAAGATTAACGAACACTTCGCAGGGGCCGTGGTCCGGAAAGACCTCGTCAAGGCGGTTAAGGGCAATGCGATCGTGCCCTCATACGTGCTGGAGTATCTGCTCGGCCAGTACGCGGCATCCGACGACGAGGCCACTATCCAGGCGGGTATCGACAAGGTGCGTGACATCCTCGCCCAGCATTACGTGCACCGCAACGAGTCCGAGCTGGTGAAGTCGAAGATCAAAGAGCGCGGGCGGTACCGGATCATCGACAAGGTCAGCGTCACTCTCAACGAAAAGGACGACGTCTACCACGCCTCGTTCGCGAACCTTGGGATCAGCAGCGTGATCGTGGATTCCGCTACCGTCAATGCCCACCAGAAGCTGCTTGTTGGAGGCGTGTGGTGCCTATGCGACGTCGAGTACTTCCACACCGAAGACAACCGTGTGTCGCCCTGGATTCTTGGGTCCCTCAAACCGATTCAGATGTCGAACTTCGATTACGACGGGTATCTCGATGCACGCGCGAAGTTCACCACCGATGAGTGGATCGACCTGCTGATTCAGTCGATCGGATTTGACCCTGACAAGTTCGGGCGCCGCGGCAAACTGCTGCAGTTGGTGCGCCTGATCCCATTCGTGGAGCGCAACTACAACCTCGTTGAGCTGGGCCCCAAGGGCACCGGCAAGTCGCACATCTACTCGGAGTTCTCGCCGCACGGCATGCTCATCTCGGGTGGAGAGGTGACCGTGCCGAAGCTGTTCGTGAACAACGCAAACGGTCGCCTCGGCCTCGTCGGGTACTGGGACGTCGTCGCTTTCGATGAGTTTGCGGGCAAGAAGAAGCGTACGGATAAGGCGCTGGTCGACATCATGAAGAACTACATGGCGAACAAGTCGTTTTCCCGCGGTGTGGAGACGCTTGGCGCCGAGGCATCGATGGTTTTCGTCGGCAACACCTCGCACACCGTGCCGTACATGCTCAAGCACTCCGACCTGTTTGACGAGCTGCCCGAGAGCTACCACGACCCCGCGTACCTCGACCGGCTGCACTTCTACATCCCCGGGTGGGAAGTCGACACGATCCGGAGCGAGATGTTCTCGACTGGATATGGGTTCGTCGTTGACTACATCGCCGAGGTCCTCAGGTCGATGCGCAATCTCGACTACTCCGACCGCTACCACAAGCACTTCACGCTCGGATCCGACATCTCGACACGTGATCGCGACGGCATCCACAAGACCTTCTCTGGGCTGATGAAGCTGCTATACCCGCATGACCAGGCGACCACCGCAGAGGTCGAAGAGGTACTGCGCTTCGCAATCGAAGGGCGCAAGCGCGTCAAGGACCAGATCCTCCGGATCGACGCCACCATGACGGAAGTGAACTTCGGCTATGAGTCACTCGGCGGTGACTGGTCAGCGGTAACGACGCTTGAGGAAGACGAATACCCGACGCACTACCATCGACGCCACTCGACCCATCCGGCTGGTGGGGCATTGGCCGAGTCGGACGTGCCGGTAGTCTCCACCGGGGCATCATCATCGGTTCCCGCACCCGCGGCCGCCTCAGTTCAGGCGGAACTGTTCCGAGGACAACGGGACTTCCTAGACAACCAGCGGGGTGTCTCCTACGAGAAGCTGCTCATGCCGTACATGCGAGACGCAACAGAGATCGAGCTGCACGACCCGTACATCCGCATGGGACACCAAGGCCGCAATCTCGTCGAGCTGCTCGCACTCATCGCCGCGGCAAAGGACCCGGCAGACGAGGTCACCGTCAACCTCTTCACAGTGCTCGACCAAGACCCCGAGCATCAGACGAAGCAACTCCACATGCTCAACGACATCGTTCAGGGAGCCGCTCAGCAAGGCATCAAGGTCAACGTGGCGAAGGATCCCGGCGGCCACGACCGCTGGATCCGAACCGACACCGGCTGGCGCATCAACCTCGGCCGCGGCCTCGACATCTTCCAGAAGTCAGATGGCGGCTGGTTCGACTTCGGCACGAGTCGCCAGGAGTTCCGCCAGGTTCGCGCTTTCGGAGTCACCTATATTCGCGAAGATGATTGAGCGGATGTTCACGCAGGGGAGACCTTCGGGTTCCTAGGCAGCAACGGATCCGGGAAAACCACCACCGACAACAGGTCTCGGAGGATCCAAACCGCTTATCTCGTCAGGGCCAGGAGGAGCTAGGAGATCCGTTTCAGCACATCACCGAGGTTCGAATGAAGCTCCCTCAACCCGTCAATGTCCAAGTGGAGATTGCCCACAGCTTCGTAATCTCCAGCCTTGAAGAATTGAAGGTCCATCAAAGGTTGTTCGTCTTCCTCTACGTCCTGGCTTGCGACAAACTGACCCAAGCGATGTCCTTCGGGCCACCCAATGCCTGGAACTGAGCGGCAAGTGATCCTTCTGCCGGTTGAGCCGCTTCCTCTTCGCCGTTGTCATATAGGACAACCTGGGTAAAGCAGGAGTCCTCGTAGTCGCTCTTGTGGTCAGAGCACCAGTGTTTATGAGTCCTAGCCTCGGTCATGCTTTCCTCCCCCGTTGAACTGATGATGCTCACGGTAGTGCATGAGCACGTGGGAAGACACCATAACGAGAACTCCTCGCGCAGCGGAGGCAGGGCAGGGCCAGAAAACTTATGCTCTTGCTTCTGTTCCGAACTGTTACTGACCGTTGGTCCTTCTTCTGCCCCATGTCACCCATCCACCGCTTCGCAAGCCGGGGCCTCAAGTAACCTTGGGTCTACATGGAACGCCGCAGCAGGTCCTGCTTCTTCCATTCGAACTCGTCGGGCGTGATCAGGCCACTTTCCCTCAGACCGGCTAGCTCTACGATTTGGCTGGCGACCGTCGGCGCCGTATTAGCCGCAGGGATGGCGGCACGGGAAGCATGCGCTGACCTGAGTATTGCCATAATGATGGCACTGCTAAGGATCACGAGGACGCCGATAAGGATGAGGACCCACACCCATACGGTCGCGGAGGCAATGCTTTCCTTACAGTCGGCGGCGAAGGTGGTCCTTCCGAGCCCGTTGTCCTGGGCGAGGGCGTCCATGTATTCGGCGACGCTGTTCTCCTTGAACGGCGCGCCGCAGTTGCGCCCTGCATCTACGAATCCGTGCATGATCCCCCATAAGATCATGAGTACGCCGGCGATTATGCCCACGAGCCATCCCAGTCCCGCAGTGTTCTTGCGAGGCCCGGTAACCGTCATTGTCTCAACGGGTGTACGGTGCCCGGCAGCCGCTACGGTCTCGAACGGAGCGCGCGGTCCCGGGTGCCCCGGATCTAATGGGGTAATGGTTCGCTGTATACTCTGCGGAAGTGCCGAACGGTCCGTCAAAGGCTCCCAGGCGGTGCCGTCGAAGTAGGCGACTGACGTCGTGTCCTGAATGTGCGTGTACCAACCCTCTTGCATTTTCCCCCCAAATCATTCGAGCGGGAGAGTGCCAGTAAAGGCGTGACAGGCAGACCCGCAGGTTCCAATAGAGTACAGCGACGATGCCGCAGTAGAGCCGATATTGAACGCAGGTTTGGATCAAGATCTTCGCGGGATTCAATCGCTACTGGCGGAGGCGTTAAGGGATCTCCACGAAAACCCCGCGTCCAAATTGTCGACGACTGGCGCTCTGGTGGCCATCCGCCGCGTTACGGTTCTGACCATCAGATCGGAGTATATGGTGGCTACCGGTGGCGGTCGTCACGAGGATCCGGGGCCTCACCGGCGACGCGGATACCGTGCCTGGATCTGATGCCGGGTGGTCCATAATGCGAGGACAGGTGGCTCGGCTGAACCGGAGGCCAGTTCCAGCTAGTTCTGCACGACCCACTCAGCGCGGCTTAGAAAGCCTAGGCCGGGATGTCTACGCAGGGCTTTGATTCCGGCGGGAGACCCAACGATGAGCAGACCGACTGGGAGGTTCCGGGTGATATGCAGTTGGTGGGCGCCGATGAGAACTGGCACCGACGGGGACAACGGTTGGCGAACGTCCCGAAGAATCAGGAAGCCGCTCTCACGCAGAAGGGACGGATCAGGGGCCACCTCGCGGGCGACAAGCTCATAGACGGGCCAACCCGCTTCGCCGACTACTCGTTTAGCCGTTTCTATGACTGCCCTGCAAGCAGCAGGTCCGGAGCACGTAGCGACGGTCAGCAAGGACGGTGTCCCTGGCCCAACGGCAAGGGAATAAGCCAGCTCGGGCGCCCACTCGGCCACGTCCATGCCTGCTACTTTAGGACATAAGCGGCGAGAAGCATGGCCGCGGTCGGCGTAAAGCGGTTCGAGAACCACCCCGAAGTGCTCCGCGCAGTCGACAGCTGGATCAAGGCTGCCCGGCCTGACATCCGCAAGGCAGGCATCAAACCACGGCGCACCAAAGCCAGCGGCCGGCTCTACAGCGCCTTCGCCTGCCCTCCTGCGACAGCACGATGGGGCAGTTCTTCGTCTCGAAAATCCGCACCGAGAAATGGTCCATCCTTAGCAACCCCGGCGGAAAGTCAACGGCGCCGGCCCCGGTACTGACGCCAACCTCGACACCAGTTCGAACCACGGCCCCTGTTCCGGCTCCGACCCCACCCATCCGTGCCGTTATCGCTTCGGGTCCTGTCCGGCCCTTGCAGTGCGGCCTCCACGCGACGCCGAGGGACTGGTGCGACTGGTGCCAGAAAGGCCGGAACCGCCGCTGGGGAGGCGGTTCCCCGCCTGAAGAGAAGCTGTGGCCGAGCAGTTAGAGGCGCGGTTACGTACCTCGTCCGGGTGGTCGTCCGCAGGGGTCATCGCGTCGAAGCGGTCCGGGTCCTCCAGAGAGGTCTCCAGCTGGGTGCTCGCGCCTCTACCGAACTGTGGTGGAGACCGGGGTGAGGAAGAACAGGCAGCCCTGGTTGGCGTTGTACTCGCCGATCTCGGCAGTGAACCGGAAGTTGTCGCCTTCGGCCACATAGGACGGGACGCTCGTTCCGGCGAATTTGAGGTCGAACATGTTCACGTCTTCGTACTTGAACGCAGGGCCCGCTGTGGTCTTCGGTCCTGCGTTGCCGGGCCCGATGAGGATGTCGTATCGGGTCTTGTAGTTCTCATGATGCTTCATGTTGACGATGGAGCCGTCGAACTCAATTTTCCTGCCCTGGTACTTGTCCGCGAACTGCGCCATCGAGGGGGCACAGTAGTCGGTGGCCAGCAAGAGCGCCGCGAAGTCTTCGTTGTTCTTGACGTTGATCACCTGATCGGTGTCTTTAGACGAGGTTGGGGCCGGTTTCTCGTTGACGGCCGCCCCCTCGTCCGAAGCAGGGGCACTGTTCTCCCTACTGGTCACCCGATCAGTTTCAGACGCGGTTGGAGTAGGCGACGGGGTCGGCTTCTCGTTCACGGCCACCGCCTGGGTCGGCTTGGTGGCGCTGTTCTCCTCATTAGTGGAGCCCTTGTCCAGTGCTGCGGCGGTTCCGATGCCGACAGCAGCGAGTAGGAGGAGAATCGCCAGACCTGCCGCGACAATTCGTTGCCTCGCGGGTTCGAGTCCCCGGAACGCGCCCCACGCTTTCGATAGGAATGTCTCGGGCTTCACGCGCCGGAACTTCAGTGTGGTCCGTAGCGTGCCTTGGGTCTGGTCGTAAAGTTCCCAGCCGCCTTCCTGCTGTGCCTTAGCAATAGAGCGGTTCTCCAAACCCCGCGCAGCCTGAACAGATTTGTATTCGTACTTGATGTCGTCCGACATGCGGCTCCCCAACCCTTATCTAAAGTGCCTACGTCTAATGGGACTCGCACCAATGGTTCCCACCGCGCAGTTCGCGGTTCGCTCGATCAGCATAAAGCGTGAACCCGTCCTCTATGATTCGGGACTCGCCTTACCGCTCAATGGAGCGTCCCCACCTGACGACACTCGCTCTCCAAACCAGGCTCACACCGGTTGTAGGCTGGGCTTGGTCTCTTATGAGGTGGAAGCGTTCGATACCGGGCGCGGCACAGAGGGGGAGAAAATGGGCAAAAATCCGGGTCCTTCCGAGTGGGGTCAGGCTAACGGTCCGAAACAAGGCGGCCATCTGCCGCCGATGCCCCAACGACCGCCCCGAGAGCCTAAGCGCCGGCTCAACCGTAAAGCATGGCTCATCGTTGCTGGCGCTGTGGTCATACTCGCCGTCATCGGCAGCCTGCTACCGGACCGCCCCGATCCGACAGGAACGGCTTCCCCAACAACTCTGCCGACACCCGTGACTGCGGCTCCGACGACAACACCGCTGGCGCAGGACCGGCCCACCCTCACACCGACGCGGCGCATAGCGACCTCAACGGCCACCACGCCGCCCACACCTACTCCTACCCCCACAATGAACGCCAGCGAAGCTTCCAACGACTGGTGGTTCGATCGGGGCGGGAACCAGATAAATTCCACAATCAGCGTGCTGGATCGATTTGTAGCAGCAGCCCAGGCTGGCGATTTGGCAGGCGCGCAGTTGTACTGCTCGCGGTTGCAGGCCTACGCATCCACATGGTCGCCGCAGAGCCTCATGACTCTTCCTGACCCGGATCCCGCCGTCGGTTCCGATCTTGTCCAGGCCTTCGATGACGGCAGAACCGGCACCCACATTGCCGCTGACAAGTGCGCCAAGTTTTTCGAAAAGAACGACCAGGGAGCCCTGTCCCAATCCATACAATTTGCCACAGCCGGCTCCTCTGAGTTGGACAAAGTTCAAACCGGTCTGCTTCGCCTCCAGGGGCTCACCCCGCCTGAAGGCCCAAATACGGCTGAAGAAGTCCCCCAGGCACCGTCCGATATGACGGAAGTCCCCCAGACAGAGTGCCTCGGGGCTAGATTCCGGTACGAGAAACTTGCCGGGCTCAGCTGTGATGAGGCGATAGCCGTACTGGACCGAGTGCAAAAGACAGGCACAGGGCAGGGCGCGAGGAACCTCGAAACCAGTGACTATCTTTGCTTCTACGCAAGCTATGGGGAAAGCCGGGAAGGTCAGGCCGACGTCATCTGCCGAAACAAGTCATCGGACAGCGTCTCGTTCGAGGCCTGGTACAAGTAGCCCGGCGCGCTGGATGTCGTGCACCCGTAGGCTGGTTGGCATGGTGCGGAGAATGAAGGACCCCCGGTTCAAAGCAGAGCAACTGTCCGGCAAGTACCAGCCGCACGTCGAACCGGTGAACAGGCTGGTGGACGAGCTGCGGGAAGCCGAACCCCCGGCCGGACGCGGGTGGGCCCCGTATGTAGCCCCAATCCATGGCGGAACCGAGGCGCGGATCCTTAGCATCCTGCGCGACCCGGGTCCCAAAACCCACAAGGACACCGGCTCCGGGATGCTGTGCGTAGAGAATGATGACGACTCCGCCGCCCTGCAGTGCGACCTGCTCGCCTCCGCGGACCTCACCCCAAGGGACCTGACACCCTGGAACGCCTACCCCTGGTTCCGCTATGACCAGAGCTCGGGGTTGAGCAGTCCACAGATCACCGAGGGTCTGTCCCCGCTGCGGCGCATCGTGGACCTTATGCCTGCCCTTGAAGTCGTCCTGCTCCAGGGTGGCGAAGCCCAGACCCTCTGGAAACGCTTCGCCAGGAAGGAGCCCCGGCTGGCTGGCAGGTATGCGGTCGTGGAAACCTACCACCCGGGCCGCACGGCGTTGCGCCATCCCGATCCGGAAGTACGCAAAGCACGGGAGGCGCGCCGGTACGAGGCGTTCCAGGAAGCCAGACAAGCCCTGAAAGATAGCTAGCGAGATGCCATCTCGGAACGAAGTAATCGGCGGTGGCCCCGTGACCACCGCCGATCCCGCAAACTGGGGCCAACAGAAGTCCGCACCTATGCGCTGCCTAGGCGTACGTCAGCGTCATGGTCACTGACGACACCGTGAAGCTGCTGCTGCCAGGGTTGGCCCTCACAAAGAATTTCTCTGATCGGTTGCCGTCCGCGATTTCCCCTAGGAAGGTCGGGTCGTCCATACACAGGGTGCGTGACGAGGTTGGTTTGGTGCCCCCGTTCTGGAAGCCGGGCCCCGAGTCTGTATCGCTGCCCGGAGTGATAGTTAGCCCCTCGCCGGGGTCCAATAGATCGTCCGTGAAGGTGAAAGTCCAACAGACACGTTCAAGCGTGCCGCGGTCTATCTTCTTGCCCTTCAACGTGAGCGAGTTGGTCCCAGATACATGAGGATCACCGCTCAGCTTTAGTTCCTGCGTCTGCTCCGTGGAAGCCACGGCCGGTACTACAGAAAAGGCTGTTAGTCCTAGGACTGCCGCTGTCGTCAAGAACTTGCGTGTCATGGTAGTCATTTTGAGTTTCCTTCGGTGCGTGTAGGCCAGCGCCTACAGAATTTCCAGTGGAGGGGTATGGCTTAATAGCGTTCCAGTTTGTGCAGCTGCGGCTGCGATGGTCGCTCTGACGACACTGCGTTGGTCTAGGCGGCTCAAACTGGCGGCGCAGGTTCTCGAGTTCGGGTGGTTCGGCCCGAGGGTCTGATAAAAGATCGCAAGCGCATGGGCATAGTGGGCACCTGCTTCGCTCACCCGGCCCTGATCCGACTCGAGAGAGGCGATGTTGTTTAGCAGCGCGGCAATCTCCGGGTGTTGCCCGCCCAGTACCCGCTCCTTAATCTGCAGCGCCTGATGATAGCTGGCTGCTGCGGCGTCGAAGTCGCTTCGCTTTTGCAGGACGGACCCCAGGTTGTTCAGCTGCACGGCCACCTCATAGTGCTCCGGACCGTAACGGGCCTCCCAGATTGCACGTGCTGCCATAAGGGCTTCTTCTGCTTCGTCGAGACGGCCCTGCCCGTTCAGCACTGCACCCAGAACAGACATGTCCGCCGCGACGGCGAGTGAGCTCGCCGGCTCTGTGCGCCCACGGATGGTCAAGGCCTCTCGTATTTCTGGCTCCGCCTCAACATAAAGGCCTTGGGCGTGGAAAAGGCCAGCAATGTTGTGGTGGAGCGCCGCCAACTGCCGGGGATCGGTTTCCGGATCGGCCTCAAGAAGCCCTTGCGCCTGGCCGTAAAAGTCAGCGGCATCGCTATACCGACCGGTGTCCTTGGCGAGAATGCCCAAGGCGTTGAGCGTTCCCGCTTGTCTTAGAGGCTCCATCCTGTCCCAATGGTCTAGGGCACGTGCAGACTTCAGAGCCGACGACGCCTCAGCGAACCTTCCGGCCAGCCGAAGGCTCGTCCCGAGTCTGGTAAGCAGTTCAGCCAACCAAGTGTCCCTTGCCGACGACACGGGACCCCGCTGCATGAGGTCCACAGCGCCCTGCAGGTACTCGGCGGACTGGTTGTGACCGCTTGCCTCGCCTGCGATGGAGGCGAGGGTCATCAGTGTGTTAGCCCGGTCGGCAGAGCCACGGAAGCTCTTGGGCTGTTCCGGCAGCAGTACCAACGAACGCTCGGCGGTTCTGGATGCGGTGGCCAGATCTCCTGCCGCAAGAGCGCGAAGGGCCAGGCGGTTCAACCGCTTGGCCCTAACTGTATTGACTCCCAAAACACTAGCGGCTGAGTGGCTCTGCATGGTTCATAGGTATTCCAGACACAGCGGGTCCTGCGACGGACGCTGCGACTCCGAGTGCTGCCAGGGCGGCGAGAACTGTGCGTTTGATGCTTTTCATGGTCTGTCTTCTAACGGGGAATACTATGGCGCTAGTCATGGTGGATTACCGTGACTGGATCTGTTTGTGGCCATTCAGCTGGCTGGTTCAGCGTGGTTTGCCTGGATCCCCGCCAAGGCGGGTGCTGCGGCGGCGGCCGCGAGTCCGACTGCTGCCAGGGCGGCGAGAAGGACGCGTTTGGTGGTCTTCATGATGGAGTGCCTCCTGAAGTCGGGAGAGTTCGGCTAGTTGAGCGATTCGTGCCCCACTCTGCTAGAGCGGGGCAGCCGAAGGAGCACGCTCTGCTTGGAGAGTCGGCTCCTATTGAACATGTTTGCAGGATCCGTACGACCTTCTCTTGTGGCCTACCCCTGCTATAACCAGATTATTTAAGAAGGGCAGCAGGCCCCATACGTACTTATACGTACACGGAGTGGTTGTCAGCCGCAGGAAAGCATTTTCTTGTGTCGCCCTAGCCCATCCAGATCTAAAATTCAGGCGTGGCCGGTAATGACGCGCAGTACCGCATGTGGCTGGAGCTGGTTGGAGAAATCCTTCAACAAGCGCCTGGTATGTGCAGACCGTGCGACGGGCAGCTCCTGGATCTCCTTCTGCAATCATTCAACGGCGCGTGCTCTACGCGCAACTATGTGAGCACTGAATGGGTGGATCACATGGTGTCTAGTTGGCCCCGGGATTATCTTCCCGATGTACCGCCCGGGGACTTTACCCCCGATGCGACGCGGCAACCGCTACTGCGCTGGTATGCAGTGACAGGGCAGACAGAACCGCAGTCCCTTGGACGTATTCCTAATGCAGTAGCCAACAGCAGGCTAAAGGGGGCATGGGATGAGGTCGTCCGGCCCTGGGGCGCGACTAACGAGTTGTCCATACCGATACAGATAGGCGGAAGCGGCCAACACGCATACGTAATCTCCCGCCCTGACCGTGACTTCACCGAGCAAGAGCTTGACGTGGCCAGACTGCTGCAACCAATCCTGACCGGCCTCGCACTGCACCTTGAGCTTGCCCCGACCAGTGCGGAAGCTTCCGTGCAAACTTCTGAATACCGTTTGACGCTTCGGGAGACGGCAATTTTGGCTCTGCTTAGCAAGGGGCTAACCGCAGAGAGCCTGGCGAGGCGGCTCAGCATATCCCCTCGCACCGTAGAAAAGCACTTGGAACACATATACCGCAAGCTGGACGTCTGCGACCGTCTAATGGCCGTCCAAAGGGCATATGAGCTGGGATTGTTGGGACCGGCACCGGCCACACTTCTGCAGAATCAACACCCCCAACCCGAGACAATCCGCGAAGACGGCGACTAGGACGTGGCCCACCGGCATGGGGACAGCGTCTTCGGGTGACGGGCTGAGCCGCTAGTTCAGGTTCATGCCGAACTGCCGGGTGAGGAGTGCCCTCTTGAAATGGGCCTCGGCTGCATCGACCTGCGCGGTCGGTGCGCTCGGCGAGAAGACCTGCAGGATACTGAACTGGAAATGCTGCCGGTGCCGGGCGTCGGCGGCAGCCAGTTCCCGGAGCGCGACGTTGCCGCCGTGGCCATTCCTGGCGTACTCGCTCCAGCGGCCCAGGAAGCGCTCGGCGCCATCGGCCTTTCCCACGTACAGCCTGCCGTTGCTGATGTCGGCGATGAGGTAGATGCCCTGTACGGAGCTGAGGGCCGTCCGCCACTGCCCGTAGCGGTCGTCGGTGATGACGGCCTGGAGTTCGTCGAAGCTGACAAGGAGCGAGTCGAATCCCGGGAACGGAACGCTGGACGGGTCGGAGATCTCGACAACCGTCATGGCGGTTGCCTGGTCACCCGTCTTGGCCCAGTTCACCGTGTCCTTCGTCCACTCGATCACCAGCCGGTCCGCCAGAGCTGCGAACACGAGGGTGGGCCGCAGATCGAAGAAGCGTCGAATGTCGGTGCGCTCTGCCAGGACTTCGCCGTGGTTCTCGTGCGCGGTGATGAACCGTGCGCGCCGGCCGGTCGTGGCGAGGAAGTTCAGCCAGATCCTCGGAGGAGTCGCAGGTAGCTTACTGTTGCGGATGCCCTGTTCCCGCACGTACGGCAGCAGGTTACGTCCCATCGCATCCGCCCGCGTTTTCAACCCATCAGGTTTGAGCGTGTGCCGGATGACCTGCAGGTCATCTGGCGCCAGCCCAGAAGCCCGGAAGAGGTCTCCGAGGCTCAGTTCGCCCGAGTTGCCGTTATTCATGCCCTGCCTTCGTTTCAGTCATTTGCCTCCCGGATCCCGTCAAGCTTACGGCCGTGGGAGTACCCTGCCTCCGAGGAACACCGTCACGGGCCCCCGGCTCGGGCTGACTGCTATCGGCGCTGTCGCATTTCCGGGTAGATGCTCTGAGCACGTAGTAGGCGGACGCGGACCGCCCCCTACTGATCTTGAAGCTGGTCTGAAGATGCCCATCGGGAACCGAGCATCCCGGTGCGAGGTCCACGTAGATGGTCGTTACATCCTGGATGACTTGGAGACTGGTGGCCTTACCTACCTCATTCAAGCCTGCATCACGAAGCGCCGAGCGCTGGCCGACACCGGCCAGCTTCATGTAGCCGGCGAACTGTGACGGCAGGACGAACACGGCGGTCGAGCCGATGGTGCTGATGTGCTTGGTCGGCACCCGGTACTTCACAGCCGGCAGGATCCCGTTCAAGCCGTCGTCGGTCATCATCCACTCTCCAGGTCGTCCAACTGCTGCCCAACAGGAAGGGCCACCCTTCTTTCCAGCAGTGCACTGTCCAGCACACCACTCCGAAGGGCAACCCCGTCAGCCATCGTACAGGCCGAGGGTGGACGGCTTTAGGGAAGCTGTCGTAAGCCGAGCACCTAGGAGCGGGACTTGTCCCGAAGCACGCCGCGGGTCGGATCATCGATCGAGCTCGCAAGGAAATGGAGAAGGTTGCTTCAAGTCTGCCCGTAGGTGTGGACGGGACGGTGAGCCTGCGCCATCCGGGGACTCTGGCAGAGGGCGGCGAGAAACAGGGCTTCGGCAAGGATCGCGTTTCGCAGTTCGCCCAAGTGAACGGATTCGTTGGCTCCATGCGCACGCGAATCGGGGTCTCTGGGTCCCGTCAGCAGGATGGAGGAGCGGGGATGGTGCCGGCTCAGTTCGGCCACGAACGGGACCGACCCGCCAGTGCCTCTGGTCACCGCCTCTGCTCCCCAGGCCGCCCCGAGTGCCCACAGGGCTGTCTGCGCCATTCGGTCGCGCGGCGCCACCGCGAAGGGCTTGGTCTTTGTGCCCGGAGTAAATGTCACTTCGGCGCCAAAGGGGGCGTGCTTCAGGGTGTGCCGGCGGACCGCTTCCATGGCCTCGTCCGGGTCATTACCTGGCGGAATCCGGAGGCTGAATTTAGCGGCAGCCGTTGGAATCAGGGTGTTCGGGGCTGTTGCTATGGGCGGGGCATCGACTCCGACGAAGGACAACGCGGGCTTGCTCCACAGCCGGGAGCTGATCTTTCCTGTGCCGGCCAGCTGAATGTGATCCGGGACACCGGCATCACGCCGGAAATCCTCCTCGGAGAAATCCGGACCTTCGGTGCTTGCCGTGACGAGGCCTTCCACCGCGACCGAACCGTCTTCGTGGTGGAACGTGGCCATCAGGCGGGCAAGGACGGTGGGGGCATCGAGGGCGGGGCCGCCGAAGCTCCCGGAATGCAGCGCATGATCCAGGGTTCGCACCTCGATGGTCCCGTCGACCAGTCCTCTCAGGCTGGTAGTGAGCGCAGGAGTTCCGATTTTCCAGCTGCCCGCGTCAGCAACGATGGCTGCCTCTGTCTGGAAGCGCGGCTTGTGCTGTGCAAGGAGGGCAGGCAGCGTGGGCGACCCCGATTCCTCCTCTCCTCCGATGAAGAAGGTAAGGCCCATGCCGTGGCCCGGTCCCAGGACTGCGTCCAAGGCCCGTACAGCAGCAACATGCATGAGGATTCCGGCTTTGTCATCGGCCGAGCCCCGCCCCCACAGGCGTCCATCCCTCACCACAGCCACAAACGGGTCTCTCTCCCATTCCCCGGCCGGGCCAGGCGGCTGGACGTCGTGGTGGGCGTAGAGCAGCACCGTGGGCATGCCGGGTGCGGCAGGCCTGGCGGCGAAGACCCCGGGTGCCCCCGGTACACCTGCCGGGTCGGTGGCGCGGATGATTTCCGCGTCAGCAAAACCTGACTCTTGGAGCAGCTTCCGGACGTTTCCCGCACTTTGCTCCAGGGCACTCGGGTCGAAGTCGGGCCAGGCGATGCCGGGCACCGCGACCAGCCCTGCCAGGACGTTCACCGTCCCTGGCATCCCGGCATCAACGGCGGATGCCAGCCTTGCCACGGTCTCCCGCGGCAGCCTGCCTGCGTCTTTCATGCCATGGCTCCGACCGCGCCGCTTCGTGAATCGATAGAGATAAGCACTTCTCTTTTCGTTGCTGGAAGCAGTTTGACTTATCCGGAGCAGTCTCTTTTCCCGACTCGAAGTGTCAGCACGCCCATCCCTACGACGGTCAGCGAGCTATATTACTGGGCCCACTGATGTCGCACCGGCTGCTACTAGTGGTGCCTGCCTTGGGCTGGCACAATTGCGTCGAGCTGCAACGGCACCGCTCGACGGCCTGCGAACAAGCCGTCCAGCGAGTCCTGATCCATCGGCACCAGCACCCAGTCTTCCCGTTGATCGAGTGCGGAGTCCAAGCCTTCCTCGGTTTCGCACAAGTGCAGGGATCTACCATTGGCCCTCGAACGCCGCAGAAAAATCCGTTTCCGGGTTCGGGCCAGGAATAGTGATCCGGACTTGTTGACCGTCCTGACCCTTCGGGACAGCAGCCCCTACATAAATGCTTCGCGTCTCACTTGGACCAATCGTGCCCAAGTTACTAGGCCCCAGGAGGCCATCTGGGTCGGGAACGAGCTGCCCCACGATCCCAGTTTCGCCGAACTTGATTACGGGCTTGGACATATGTGAAGCATTCAGTGGGGCTGGGCTCCCGTTGTACACCGTGATTTGAAAAACCGCACCTTGGCCCGTTGTCTCAGGATTGGGCGTGAGCTCCCTAAATCCTGCCCTGGTAACTGACACGGAAACCCCGCTTTGGTAGCGCGTGGAACCACCGAACTGTGCTGGCTTGAGGTCGGGAAAGCAGGCGAGGACACCGTGAAGCCTGCCCAGATCAAAAGCACCAATCCGCTCAAAGGGGTCACCATGATCGGCGCTTCGTGTCCACGAGGTTTCGTCTGCCAACGTGCTTAGTGCGCTGGCGAGTTCCTTCTGATCTCCGGTTTCAAGAATGAGGTCTCCGTCTGCGGCTGCGCCGAAGAGCACGGCTCCAGCCAAGCAATCGGCCTGCAATTCCTCAGCGACTGCAGTAACGAATCTGCCAAGTCGGGCTTGTACCGCGTGGCCCCATTCATGCGCAATCACGAGATAGGGCCACGAGTCCCCCTTTGCGTAGCCGTCGCTCATCAGGCTTACATCCCATGCAATGGAATCGTCAGGGCGGCAGTAGGAGGCGTTTTCAGCCGGCAGTTGCTCCGCGTCGCAGTAAGGGGCATCCGGCGACGTCCCGTCGTATGTGCCGATAACGTGGGGCGGCGTGTAACGGCCGGGAAAGTATTCGCTCCAGTGCCTGGCCCAGAATTTGTCTGTGACCCTTTGGGCCGCTTGGATGTCCGCCAAGAGTCCAGGTGCAGCGACGGGAGCCACCGATACCGGAGGCGGCGCGGGGGCGGTGACGGTGACAGTCGCAACCGGCAACGTCGTCGATGGTGTGATTGTTGGACTGGGCGTGGAAGCGAAGGCTGTCGCCGTCGGTGCGGGGGCTCTTGGGTCAGTTCCCTTCCAGGCCGGTTGCGCGATGACGATTGCGGCAAGTCCGACGGCCGCTACTGAGACCGTCAGAAGGATGACGATCCAAACGGTCCGCACCCTATTCTTCGGCGTCGGGTTCATGTGTGAACAGTAGCGGATACGGCGGAAACCGATCGAGCATTTCGCGTTGCTCGTAGCCGACGCAAGAATCGAAGCCTTCCGGATCCGCGAGGGGGCAGACCTTACTTGGGACGCCGATGAGGAAAATCGGTCGGACGGGTATGCCTAGATACCCGTGCCTGCGTTTAACAAAGTGCCCAGATGTACCAGCCCGTCGTGTCGCCGACAGGCGTGTGGCGGAGTCCGTGCACGGGAAGCGCCCCCCCCCGTGTGCGTTGCGGGAGATCCCGACCTTCATCTTCTCGCCTGGAGGCAGCGGAACCGCACCGAGTCTCATGCAGATAGCGGCCTGGGACAAATCAGTCGTGCCGTTCACGAGAACTCTCGTTCGCTTCGGGTCAAAACGAACCAGCCGCTGAAGCGCTTCGGCATCTACTCCCCTGGTCCCCAGTCGTTGATGCCGACTCTACCGGCCCTCAGGGCGAGGATGGACAGCGACGGCTGATTGCTGGATCCTCAGGTACAACAAGAGACTGGGACTATTTGGGGACGGGCGGGCTGGCAATATGGGACCCAATGTCTATCTGGCGGCCGTTGCCTGCTTCGTCCTGGCTGCTGCGTGCTCCTTTGTCGGGGTGGCCATACGGCGGACGCAAGGCGGCCAGTCCACGGGGGAAGCCCCGTTGGCCGCGGCCAGGTTCCGGTTCGCGATGCTGTCCGCGGCGGTGTTCAGCCTGGCTGGGGCTGCCCTGATGTTCAGCACTCTCCCCTGGGGACCAGGATCATGAGCGTCAATAAGGAAGATGGCTGGCGGGCGCTGGTGCGGCGTTCGCCTAACTGGCTGATCGTCGTTGCGATCGCCGTCGTGTACACCGCCCTGATTCTGGGCATGGATCTCCTCAAGGGCGAGGAGATCGTGCCCGAGAAGGCCGCCCTCACGGCCATCATCGGAGTGGGCCTCGGCTGCTTCGCCATCTGGATCAACCGCTGGCGGCAGGCCAGAGATAGTAGGAAGCCCGAAGGGACGGTCAGCACGCCCCGGATTCAGCAGGCCATTTCCAGTGGCCAGCTCCCGGAACATGCCACTGCCGAACAGTGGGTCCCCGAGTTGCAGAAGATCGTCCGGCAGGAGAGGCACTGGGCCTGGGGCGGACCGCTCTTCTTCGGCCTGTTCACTGCCATGGGGATCTTCCTCATCTTCGATGATCCGGCACATCCGTGGTTCGGCGTGTTTATCTCGGCCGGCTTCTTGGGAGCAGCCGTCTGGTACCCGATCTGGGTACGGCGCCGGCGCGCCGGGATCAATGGACTCATTGCCGAGCTCGAGGACAAGCCTCAAGCGCCAGCGCCATGATCTGCAGTGAAATTCCTGGGTCTCTGCACCACACGTCCGCCATGCCCCACCGATGCCTGTCTGTCGTCTGGCAGACTGCTCTCCATGACGTTTGACGCAGCGAAAGTGCCCGGGGGCGACGTAGGCCGTTGGGGTGAGGAATGCCGCGTCAATCACTTCGTGGCGTCGGCAATCAGGATTGGCGGGAGATTTACGACTGGACCAGGAGTTGGGTCGGCTGGGGCGGTGGCGGGTCGCTTCCCGACACGTGGCTCCTGTATGCGGCCTCGGCCATCCTGCACAAGCAGCCAAAGACCGCCGTGCACTCCCTGGATCTGGGGCTTCGCATTTGGCTGGCAGGGCCCGAGGACAGGGCAGCACTGTGGCCTCCTGATCTGGAGCGACTTGAAAGATCCCAAGACGGCTCAGCTCGACTTGGAATCGTCACTTCAGGGCGCTCCTTCCTGGGCGGCACCTGCGCCGGACGAGACTCTGGAGATGTGTCGGCAGGCGGCGTCGATCAGTCGAAAGCGGGTGCCGTCCGTCGGGCCCAGGCCGGCATTTGAGGGCCCCGAGCCCGCGCCGTCGACGGTTGCGCCCGAGGTTGGCCAGCGGGAGGACGGTTCCGAACCGGCTGTCTGGGGAGAGATCAGCTCCTTCTTCTTGAGCGCAAGGTGACAGGAGCTGCCGGCCGAGGAAACTCGCGGGGTGCATCTCCTTCAAGCTGCTCGCCGGCTCTAGCCATCGCGCAGGCACCGCTCGGCGAGCAGGTCCAGGCTCGCGGGAGAAGCCGCCAACTCCACAATCCCCCTATCGGTAGCAAGCGTGATGACTTTCCCTCGGGGAAAAGCTGACCACGGGGCCTTCACAAGCTCACCCACCGGCCGCGGCTCTGAGTAGATTTCGACAGGGCCGGCCAAATTACCAATCACACCAGTCTTCGCTTGGAACATGAGACGTTGTGGTTCTGCTTTCGCATATCCAAGCGCCCATCTTCCCTTGAGCGAAGACCCGAGCTCACGATGGGCGCATGCAAACAGCCCGAGTTGTGCGTCCCGTGCCGCACGCCGCTTCTTGATGGGGATGAGAGGCAGTGCGACCAAGACCGAAATGGCAGCGACGGCCAAAGCGATAATGACCAGTGAGAGCCAGTACCCCACTCTGTCGTTCAAGGGATATAACACCAGTACGAGCAGGCCCACGGTCAGCATGGTGAAAACATTTGCGTCGTAGGCCTTCTCAATCCAGCCTCTGGGCGTCGGCTCCAGGTTCTGTTCGATCACGGATAATGCCTGACCTTCCTGTATATGGCGCCACTCTAAACCCTGGCCCCTGCGCATCCTAAGGGGATGCTGGGACGGATGGCAGGATGGGTCCCGTGGCGAAGACGAGGCGGGACGCGGCTCCGAATGCGGAGTGGGTGCTGATGTATCGGGCTGGCCTCACGAAGGCACGGATCGCAGAACTCGTGCGAGCCCCTGCCTCGACGGTGGGCTACCACCTTCGGGTCGCGGCCGCTGCGGATCCCGGACTGCGCCAGGAGCATGAAGCGGCTGTCGCCAGGAAAACCATGGTGACGGCCCAGGGCCTGGAGCGCATGCAGCAGCTGGTGGCCCTGGTGCAGGAGACGGGGCGATACCCGTCCCGGAACGCTGAGAGCACCTCTGAACGCACCCTGGCGGACTGGCTTCAGCGAAGGCGGGGGGATGCGCGGGCAGGAACACTGGCGCCAGCCTTCCGCGATGGTCTGGCAGTCCTGCCGGGCTGGGAAAGCAAGCCGCGTGCAGAGGCCGACGAGGACAGGTGGCAGGGGCGGCTTACGGCATTGACCACATACCGGGCAGCAGGCAATGACTGGCCACGGCATAAGGCATTCATCACCGGCGAAGAGCATGAGCTGGGCGTCTGGCTGCACACCCAGCGGTACAAGGCCCGCCGCGGGGAGCTCGACACCCAAAAGGCTGAAGCCCTGGACACCGCCGTCCCCGGGTGGCGAACAGGCAGGCAGCGCGGCCGGACGCCGGGCGGTTAGTCTCAGCCATGACAGAGGGGGGATGACCGGTCAATTCTTGTCTTGGGGTCTTCTATCCACAGCTGTTTGGCGGCGGCGATTACCTCGTCGAGGCGAATCTGGCGTGAGCGGCTTAGCACCCACGAGCAGGCCGCGTGCATCTCGTCAGGCACGCTAGTGTTCGAGACGGCGAAGAATAATGCCGGATCGATGGCGTCGACGACCTTCCTTACCAAGGTCGAAATTTCTGCGTGGGCAAGCACATTCTCGTGAAAATGACCTCGTGCGCGACTTTGGTCCGAGTCTTTGTGTTTCTCCAACACATTCATCGGGGCATTCAGCTCCACGACGCCAAAGAACCCGAGATCACGCGAACGGGCCGATGCCGCTGCGTCGTCAAAAAGGTCAACGATTCCAGGATCAGCAAGGAAGCGCAGCCGGGCAAATGCCAGAAGGTAGATGACACCGGAATCGACGAGAACCCTCCCGTGGCCTCGCGGAGGAAGCTGTGCAAGGACGTGATGCAGGACGGCCTTCTGCCGTCGCAGGCCTGGAGCAGGGAGCCTGCCCGTTTCGTTTAGCTCCAGGAGCGGTTCTGAAACTGTAGCGACTGAAGAATCCAGTGCGGCAAGAAACGTAGTCTTGCCGACGGCCGGAGGCCCAATAACCTCAATCGTCATCGAACCTCCCGGCGCCACTGGTTCGGCGGGCGATCATAGCCGCATGAGGACGACGGCCAGGATCTGTGCGCGTGTGCACCTCCAGGACGTCGAATCCGGCGCGGCCAAGCATGGCTGCCATGCCGTCAACGGACCAAGAGTAGGCTTTGGTCACTGCATGGGGGAACGCCTCACCGTCGGCCCCCTCAAAGAACCCCACGAGGACGCTTCCACCCAAGCTGATGCAGCGCCCGAACTCGCCCAAAGCGGGCTGGACCTCTCCAGGACGGAGGTGGATGAGGGAGTACCAGGCCAGGATCCCGCCGAGCTGTCCGTCATCGGCACCCAATTCAGAGAACGATCCGACACGGAACGTCGTCTCCGGGAAACGCAGCCTGGCCTGCTCAATGAACGAGGGAACGAGATCGACGCCTTCGACGTCGGCGCCGTGGCTTCTCAGGAACGCGCTCCAGTGACCGGGGCCGCAGCCTGCATCAACGACCGGACCGACTAGCGACCGCGCCCAGCCTGCAACAAACCGTTGGTCCTCCTCGTGTGCATTGTCCACCGATCCGAACAGAGAGCTGTATTCGGAAGCCCGGCCCGCGTACGCATCACGCACCTCTATCTCCGCCATCAGCTCCGACCCTATACGACTCCGATCTACCTGCATGGTCCTTCATGCCCGTGCTCGCCGCTATTCGGCGATGACGCCACCTTCGACCAGCCGGAGACTGGTAGCCGAACTTGGGGCGGTGTTGATGGCTTCTTCAACGTGGACCGAAAACATAGCGATGGACGCCTTTTCCAGGTTCCAACCGGGCCACATCGAGCGCCACGCCGCGTCATCGATGATGATACGGACCCGTATCTGGTCCAGGGAGTCGGCAAAGGTGAACGATCGAGGTTCTTGGTCCTCGCTATCGGCAGGACTGATGATGGCCACGGTGCCATCCTTTTCGACGGAAACTGAGCCTACATCGGCTAGCCCGTTCTTCAGGTCCACTTCGAAAGCCTCGAAGTCAATTGATGGCACGGCGCTCCTCCAATCCTTGTGCCCTATGGTCTGACTGCGGTTATCCCTGAGCCCATGGTGATTCTCCGCCGCCTTTGATGCTGGCCTTGATGTACTCCAGAGCTTCCAGGTCGTCAGTGTTCGGTTCGCTGCGGACAATGGCGAGCGACTGCACCATGTGCCCCAGATCGACCGACGTGATCGTGTTCGTGTAAACGCTGACCGTTAGTGTTCCCGTGAACCGGGGATCTTCCAAGTTTGTGAGCGCCGCGATCAGCGATCCGGGCTCCTCCACCAGTGGCCGGCTGGCGTCTATCTGCCAGTCATCATGCTCCCGGCCCAGGAAGGTCGAGTACCGCGGCAACACCAGTGACCATGGAGGACGACGGGGCGGCAGGCCACCCCTGTCAGGGGCTTCCTCGAAATAACCGGAGTCCTCCTCAAACCGCATTCCCCACGGCGCCTGAAGGAACCGGCCTCCACCGTCGAGGGTGATCTCCCAGAATCCCCCAGGGAAGTGACGGAACGAGCCCGTCTCGCCCTCCACTCCCGAGTCGCTCCTGAACCTGGTGGCAAAGTCCCCGGCGACAAATCCCGGATCGGCGTGGGCGAGGAGTCCGATCAGCTGCTGATGGTTCGGGATCATGAGAAGTAGCGTAGCTGTATTCCGAGGCTATGGGTCGCGCATGACCCCTGTTATGGCCCGGACCTGGTCCAGACGCCTCTGGTAGTAGGTCGCGGCCAGGATGCTGAAGACAGAAATAGCCATGGATCCCCAGGCGCTGAGCGGGACGCGGTTTTCGGACTGATGCTCGGAGATGGTCAGAGCCGCGTTGCCGAGGTAGAGGATGGCAAAGACGATCAGCCAGGTGCGGGCGAAGCTGAAGTCTTCCTTGCTGAGGGCCTTGCGTCTAAACCACCTGACCATGGCCAGACTGTAGCAGTCGGAACAGAGCTACTCTATGGCTATGGCCACGGGGGCAGGCAAAGACGCCAACAAGTACGAGTGGCAGTCCTGGCCGCCGGATTCGCTCGAGGGCATGCCGCCGAAACGCAGACGCCTGGCGGGCTGGGCGGTGATCTTCTGGTTCCTTCTCCTTGGCGGGCTGCTCGGGCCTGCCTTTGAGGCAGTGGGCGTTGCACAGCCGTGGCGCTCACTGCTCGTGGCCGCTGTGCTGGCCGCCGTCTTCGTGCCTCTTATCCGGGCGGCCGTCCTCGAAACACGCCAGCTGCGCGCCGAAGGGATTGAACTGCCCTCATGTCCGGTCACCCGCAAATCGCTGATCTCCGCGGCGGTCATTGCGGGCGTTCTCTGGATCACATTTGGCATCGCGATAAGCACGGGCCAACTCGTCTTCCCGCTGCTACCGATAGCCTGCACCGTCTGGCTAGTCTTTCTGGTCCGGCGATGGATGATGGGACCATGAACGGGGATATAGCTTTCGGCGACCTCGAAGCGAAGATAAGGGGGCTTTCGGCCTGCCTACCGGAGCTGGCGCGAGCCAGGGTGATTCGATGGAGCCATGACTACCGCTCCGCCAGCTGCCGTCACCCAGGATCTGGACAGAATCTCCAACGCCCTTAATACGACCATTCCGGCCAGGAGCGACACTAATCTGCTGGTGGCCACCTGGAACGTACGGGCCTTTGGGGACCTGACGGCCAAGTGGGCGTCTGGGCCAAGGGATTCGCCCAAACGGGACTGGCATGCGGTGGCGTGCATCGCCGAGGTCATCTCCCGCTTCGACGTCATCGCCCTCCAGGAGGCCCGGCGCAGCACCAAGGCGCTGCGGTTCCTGCTCGAGCGGCTCGGGCCGAACTGGCGGGTGATCGCCTCCGACGTCGCCGAGGGTTCCGCCGGCAACGGGGAACGGCTCGCCTTCCTCTACGACTCGGATCGAGTCCAGCCCTCGGGCTTGGTCGGAGAGATCGTGCTGCCGCCAATCGGGGACGACCCGACCCGGCAGTTTGCCCGTACACCCTACTTCGCCGGGTTCAGCAGAGCCGGCACAGAATTCACCTTGGCCTCGGTGCACGTCCTCTGGGGCAAGAACGCCGCCGAGCGCCTCCCCGAGGTCACCGCCTTCGCCCAGTGGATGAGGGCGTGGGCGGACCGCCCCAACGACTGGAACCACAATCTGATGGTCCTGGGCGACTTCAACCTTGACCGCATCGGTGACCCGCTCTACGAAGCCTTCGTCGCCACCGGCTTGTGGCCGCCAACCGAGCTGAACACCGTGCCGCGGACCATCTTTGACGACAGCGGCGCCAACAACTTCTATGACCAGATCGCCTGGTTCTCCGAACCCGACGGCAGCCCGCTGCTGGATGGCATGACCTACAACTTGCGCGCCGGTTCCTTCGACTTTCCCGCACATCATGACCGGGCTGACCAGGAACGAAGTCTCCTGGCGCATCTCCGACCACTACCCGCTCTGGACCGAATTCCGGCTGGTTGAACTTTGGGCTGGCCGCAGAGCCTTTGCGCCGACGAGATACGTCACGGCTGGGATTCTCTCAGGCTCCGAGCCGGCACACCAGGTTGACGGCCACACCCAGGCCGAGCCGGCAAAATGGCAACGCGGATGCCAGCACGTTGAATGCCGTCATGGTCGCCCGGTCACTATAGCGGGGTCAGAGACATCGTGCGGCCTGGATCTCGGCCGCACCGTCAGTATGCCGGCGGTGATTGTCGCCAGGCATAACGGAACGGGGTACAGTGCCGCAGCGCCAGCCACAAATGTGGCGGGAAATGCCAGCAGGAACAACCACCCGGCCCATCGGGGAAGATGCTCCTGGCTCCGGGTCCACACTCCCAGGAGCAGCGATCCCACTAGGACTGTCAGAAAGCCGAGCAGGAATATCACCCAGGACCACATGCGGGCATTGTCCGCCTCATAGGGCAGATGGCTGAAGAATCTGAACTCGGCCACGTTGCCAGCCATCATGAGCGCAAACCCGAGAACTATTAAGGCCGTGGTGAATCCCAGAGCCGGTTCTGCTCCGGTTCTGTAACGCAGGAACAGGCCGATGAACCCGCAGGCCATGAGGGCGAAAGCGAACACCCAAAGCTGCGAGTTGGTCTCGTACCGTTCATATTCCGCTGATCCGGGCGGCCCCCAGCCTGCCGCCATCACGACCATAAGTGAAATCCAGGCTACAGCGCCGATGATGCCGAGCCAGCCAAGTCCCGAATGGACCCTATACATCCGTGTCTTCTCTCCAAGAAGAGCGCAAGAACCCTAGTCGCGATGGTACTCAGCAGGGCCATAACCGGGAAGAGACCGCACTCTCGGCATCAGAGCCGAAGCGTGGCACCCTCAGCGGTGTGCAGGTGCCGGCATTTACAGCACGATCTTCAAAAAGTCCCCTGGATTGATTCACCAAGCAGTATGTCAGCTCTCATATCCCGGACTCACCATCAAGCCGCGGCGAGTTTCCCGGTCAGCCAGCCAGCTGCTGTCCGATTCCCATGCCCTGCATGGGCACCTCGTACTCCCACGGGCCTCTGTAAACCGCGTACCGGTACTGCTCCCCCCTGCCAGGGCGATGAGCTTCAGGTTCTCGATGCCGGTCAGCTCGGCGGCGGCATATGGCCCTCCGCTTTCTCCGCGTCGAAGAAACTCAGCAGGTCCCCGGGAGCCCGAGACATCACGTATCGTCCGCACATAGATTCATTCTGCCCGGTGACTGTGGAATAGCGGCGACTTGATATATGTTTCAGTCCCGGTATTCAAGAACGCGAGAAAAGAGAAGCACCCCAGTGGCAACCGATTACGACGAAGTCCGCTCCGACGTCAAGGAATCGCAGGACAGCTCTCTGGAAGCCCTCCAGTCAGCCAACGCCGCGGACGCACGCAGCGTCGTCCGCGAACTGGACGAGGCTGACGTCATGGATGAGGGGGTCGTGCCCGGAGGAGAATTCGTCGCAGAAGAGCTGATCGTCCAAGTGATCCCACAAGCCGACGACGAATTCACCTGCTGGTCTTGCTTCCTGGTCCGGCATAAGTCCCAAATCGCACGGCAGAAGAACGGCCACGCCTACTGCACCGACTGTGAAGGCTGAACCCAAGTTCTGGCCTGCCGTCCCGGACCACGTCTGGGATCGCATGCGGAAACTATACGGGCTGCTCCCTGAAGACGACATGGAGCGACACTTCGAGACTCTCTTCGATGATTTTGAGCCCTACATGCAACGGGTGGTACGGGTCTTCATCGACGATGAGGTCTATTGCCCCGGGTTCCAGCTTCCTGACGGAATGCTTGACGAACGTGTCCTGGCCTTGTTCGACCGGGCCTTGGAGCTTAGGGTGCCGCACAATGTGTTCGCTGCCTGGATGATCACTCCCTTGTGGCAGCTGAACCGATCGCATCCCGCTGAAGTGCTGGAGCGCAAAGACGAGCTACTGCAATTGCTTGAGGAGTTCAGCCGACGACAGTTCTGATTTCCCTCAGTCCAGCGAAGCTACCGCCAGGAACGGGACGTTCCCTGGGTGCTCCGGCCCGACATACGGCGCGCTGCCCTTCGCTCGGCGATGGCCCGGTTCACTTACTACCTCCTTGCCTCGCAGAGCGCCGCGATCGTGGCCAGGGGCAGTCCCGGGCGAAACATGACCCACTCGGCGGAGCGGGTGTCCCGGGCCATCAGGTCTCCGGCGCCTCGGTATCGGCTTCGCCGAAGTCACCGCGGGCGATCTTCTCGGCAGTCCGGCGGTACGCCTCCTCGACGTAGGCGTCGAGGTCCGCGATTCCGATTCGCCAGGCGCCGCGGCCGCCGACCTGGATGCCCCGGAGCTCCCCGGATTTCAGCATTGCACGAATGAGCGGTTCACCCACGTTCAGTTCCTCGGCGGCCTGCTCAATGGTCAGGAACCGCAGGGGCCGGCGGGGTTCATCAGTCATTCCCTCATCGTATGTGCAGTTGCGTGATGTGTGATGGAGATGCCTCCCGAAGTAGAGTGCACCGCGGCCGGAGGAGGTATCACTTCAGGTTTTCGTCGTGCTCACTCCCGTACACTTTGCGTATGGTACACAATAAGGACAGTGTCGGTAAGCGAGTAGTCGAGCTAATCGAGTCGATTGAGAATGACCGCTTCTCGGACCCTTCTGACCTGTCCCCCAGTCCGCATCGGACGGCTACGAGTGCCCTCCAAGTTGCGGCGGAGGTGGTTTCCGAAACCAAGGACATCATTGTGGCCCTCGTGGAACGAGCTATTGCCCAGGGTGCAACCTGGACAGAGGTCGCACACGCACTCGGTTTGAAGAACGCCAGCTCGGCGCATTACTTGTACGGCCGTCGCGCCGGCATGAACGTACCGGAGAGCCGGGGGGTGAAGTTGGCCGCACAGCGACAGAGGATCGCAAATCTAAGGACTGCCGCCCCAAAAGAGCCGATGCCCGGGCTGTCTGCAATGGAAGCCGGCCGGAGGCTCGGAATCGACCGGCGCACGGTGAAGCAGCGTGCGGTACGGGGCGAGATCGAAACGGTCACCTTCACCACCGCCAACGGCAACCAGATCGTGCGTTATCTGGTCCCGGATGAGCCCGGGTCAGCAGACGCCCCGAAACCGGGCCCGCGCGCCGCCGAGTAAGGCCTTGGGTTTCATCGACGTGATGTAGCGGCTCGGACTGCTCGGCGAGCTGCGACGAGGCATCAACAGCTTCAAGGCCACGTCGTCTTTCGGGCCGCCAACGGCGACTTTCGCCCGCCCTCAGAGCCGCCGTTGGCGGCTTGGCATTCGCTCATCCCTTAAGCGCCCAAGGGGCACGTCCCGCTGCTTGTGGCTGCAAGCGGATCCGATGGGCAGGATTCGGATCACTACGCCACAGAGGGGGTACCACTTATGCCAAACATCTGTTAAAGTCGGTTTAGTATCCCGAATGTACATGTACTAACAGAATATCAGTGCAACCCTTCCGCTGCATTCTGATAGTTGGAATCCAATTCTGCCCATGTTCAAGACCACTGAAAGGCACGGCCATCAAGCTTCTCGCGACAGCCCTCGCAGCCCTCATGGGCACGGGCATTGTTCTCTTCTCGGCTGTGCCGGCGTCGGCTGCGGACCCGGAAGTTCCCCGTGATTACCGGCACGTGACCCAGGACCACCTGACTGAGCTCATCACCCTGACAGACGGATTCCACCCTGCCTACGCCCAACCGGACACCTCAAGTAAGTACGCCCAAGGAATTGCGGAGGTCCTTACTTCCAACTGGGTTACCTACCCCGATGGCAAGCGAACGATCGGTGCGCAGCCCGCCAGCAAGCCGTTCACCGCCAGCGGTGTCGAGTGGCGCGCCGTCCGGAAGGACCCCCGCGACAGTTCGCCGGGGTTCTTCTTCATCCTCAACTCATCTGTTGCGGAGGTCGTGCCGGCGGAGGGAAACCCAAACGCCTACATGCTTGCTGAATCGGCCCGCGGGACTGCCCAGACAGCGTCCGCTTCAGCGTCCGCCTCACAGTCCAGGAAGGCGAGTGGCGACAAGGCCGCTGCCATCTCCTCACCTGCAGCCAGCTCTATCGAGTCGCCCGGCTCCCAAGCCACACCGTCCGGCGAGTCAGCGGCGCCCGCGCCCACCGCCGGCCACGACAAGTCCCAATCGTTCCCACCCATACTCTGGCTGGCCGTCATCGTCCTAGCGCTGGCCGTAGTCGCCATCGTCGCCATCCAGATGAAGAAGAAGGGAAAGCACTAATGACGCTCCAGCACACCAAGCGGATTGCCGCCATGATGCTCGCCACCACGATGCTCGTCCTGGCCCCCGCCACGGGAGCTTACGCGGACTCGCCCGAGTTCGACATCCTCAAGGACCAGGTGACCCTCCCGGCCATCTCGGTCGCCAATGTGCCCATCAAGGACGGGAATTCGGGAATTTCCAAGTCCCTGGGCCAGATGTACATAGGCGATGTAGTCACTGTTTCGCCCATCCAGAATCCCGAATACACCGGGTGGAGGGCCGTGCGGGGCGCCGACGGTACAGAAGGAGTTCTGACGTCCGCAGGGACCGTCGTACTGCTACCGAAAGACGCGACCACGTACAGCTCACTGATCCAGATCATTGAGCTGAAGGCCAGCGGCGGCATGATCGGCGGAATCGGCACCGTCAACATGCACGGCATCAAGAAGGCACCGGCCAGCACGGCAGACACGATTCGCGACTCCCTCGTCGGCGAGGTTTTTGACGCTGCCGATGCAACGGTCAATGGTCCGGACGTCATGTTCACCGAATCCCCCTGGCGGGGTATCAAGATGAAAGACGGGACGATCGGCTACGTCCGGGCCAAGGTTGCCCAGCCGCTGAAGCCGGGCGAGCAGCCTGCCGCATCCGCGTCTTCATCTGCCTCGGCGGCGGAAGATGTTCCGACTGATTTCACGGAGACAGTGTCCATCAAAAAGGACGTCAAGCTGATGGACCGGCCCGCCTCAGATGGTAGGTTCACGGACAACCTAACGACTGTGGAGGTCCCGGCCACGGCTGCGTTCGGTGCAGACGGAACGCAGTGGCGAGTGGTGGACTTTGATTCCACGACCTATTACGTCAAGGACGCTGACATCGAGGTGGTCGCATCCGCGTCTATCTCGGCGTCCCCTAAAGCAGGGCTGAAAGACAAGATCAATGAGCTGTGGAACGGTGACTCGACGGCAGCTCCCACGGAGCCCGGCACGGACCAGCCCGCTGTAGCAGATGCCGCTGAGACTGCTGGATTCTGGCAGAAGGCGAAAGACTTTTTCACCGGCAAGAAGTCGGCTGTGACAACCGCTCTGGAACTCCCCCAGCTCATTGGTGCCGGGATCTTTGCCTTCTTCGCCCTGCTGGCCGCTTCCCGTGCCGGCAAGCGCCTGGTAGGACAGATCGCGGGCGCCGCATCAGGGGCACTTGCTGTAGGAGCGGCTCTAGTCGTCCCTGCTTCCGCACCAGAATGGGCGGAACTGGCCCTCCTGGCCGTAGCGGCAATCGCCGCCGTGGCAGTGTTCATTGCTGTCGGCCGGGGCCGTGGGTTCTCTGCTCTACAAAAGCCGATGGCCCTTGCTGTTGCGGCTGCCGCCGGCGCCGCGGTGTTCATCGCGGCCACCACCGCAGGCCGCCCGGTCTCCGCATCGGGCGCGCTGGCTGTCATCGCCGTTGCCCTCGCAGCTGCAATCGCTGCCCCGTTGATGTCCGGCATGCCGTTGTCGGCCCTGGGACGCAGCCGGGGTGCAGCGCGTAGTTCACGGGTTCCAAACGCCGGCGACGAGCAGGACGCCGATGCCGAGTCGGAGTCGGCGAGCACTCTGGGGGCTGAGGCCACGGAGACTAGGACCTTGGTCAGCACCGGTGCTCCCGGGCGAATCAAGCTTGAGCTGCCCACGACCGACGACGATGAGGTCTAACTATGGGTTTCGTTGGTCGTGCCGCCAAGCGCGGCGGAGCGCACGTGATGCGTAGGCTGCTCAAGCTCCCCCTGCTCCTCGTCACGACGGCTGTCACCATGGCTTTCGGCTTCTACTCGGACCGGCCGATCGCGGTCAATGCCAACCCTAAAGCCGAGCCGTTGCAGGAGCGGATGTCACAGTGGGCCGGCGCCGGTTTCTGGCTGGTGCTGTCCTTCCTGCTCGTCCTCAGCAACCCGTTCTGGGGGCTGCCCGCGGTCCTGTTCGCCGACTTCGTGGTGATGCGTCGGATCGCGGCCTCCAGGGGCTACGGCTGGCAGGTTCCCGCCATGTGGAAGCAGTTGGTGGTGCGTCTGGCCAAGCCCGGCATGGCGCTCGTGGGGCTCGCCGCTGCGGTGCTCCTGGCTGACGGCCTCGGTTTCCGCGCGCCCTTCGCGGATCTGACCCGGCTCCTGAGCTACATGGCCATCATGGGCGCGGCGTTCTGGGTCGGCATCGGCTTCACCCGCTACAGGTTCAACCAGGACCGGTTGCACTTCCTATACGACAACAAGCTGGCCGCCATCTTGGGCGTCTCCGAGGCACTCGTCAACGGCACGGGGCTGCAGTTCGACAAGAAGGACGGGGAGCTCACTGTATTTCCTCTCCCGCCCCAGGCCGCTTTCAAGCGGGGTGACATCGAAGCGAAACTGCGCCAGGTGGCTCCCGAGTGGGAGTACGTCGTTGCTAAGTCAACCCACGCGAAAGTGGTGCTTGCATCGGCCTCCTTCGAGATCGAACAGAGCCGGGCAACCCTGGCCGCCTCCGGCGGGCTGATCGCCGGTATGAGCCAGGCAGCAGACGTCGAGCAGGACACGGTGGACCTGCCGGACGGCTACGTGGACACCGTCGAGAACCATGCTGCCCTGTCCGGGGCCCTGGACGCACAGCTGGGCAAGGGCTGGAGCATCCAGGAGATCCGCGGTGCCGAAGCGGTTGTCGTCCGCGGCACACCGGATCCACGCCCGTCTTCAAAGGAGTTCTACCTCGGCGCAGACCTGAAGCTGTCAGACGGCGGTCGCGTGGCCAAGAACATTTTGAAGACCGAAGGCCTGACCATGGTTGCCTGGGACCCGGAAGAGGACCTGGCGATCGCCGCCAATCTCCTCCCTTCAACGGTCGAACTGCGGGAGCGCCTAGCCCGCGAACTGGGAAAAGAGCCCTGGCAGGTGGAACTGGCGCCGCGCTATGCCGGCGGGGAACTGAAGTCCGTGACGATCCTGCGCCACGACACAAAGATCAACGGCGATCGTGACAGGCGCATCGCCTTCTGGCTGGACAAGGCACAGAACGTGGTCGGCCACCGCGGCTGGTACGTCGACGTGGACGACAAGACGGGACGGGTTGCATTCATTGCCGGCGCCATCCGTGCACTACCGCAGAGGGTCCCCATGGCCGATCTGCTGCCGGCTTCCCTCAATACAGGCGGCTGGTCCGAACTGCCGCTGGGCCTGAACCCGGAGGGGGAGGTCACGTACATCGATCTGCGTCTGGGACCGCACTCTTTGTTGGTTGGCCCCACGGGCTCAGGAAAGACGGTGGCTCTGCTGCAAATGACGGCAGCGGCCTTAAGCCGCGGGCACGAAGTCCTGTTGGTCGATGCCATCAAGGAAGGCGCCGACTTCATGACCGTCAAGCCATGGTGCTCCGCCTGGGGCGAAACCATCCAAGAGGCGGCTGACGTCATCGTGTCTGCCTACAAGGAGGGCGTTCGACGGAAGGCCCTCCTGAAGCAACACCAGGTTGGCTTCTGGGAGGACCTTCCCGAGGATGTCCGGCGGCGCGAGAACGTCAAGCCAGTGCTGCTGATCGTGGACGAATTTGTCTCCCTGGTCCTACAGGAGAACATCCCGAAGACCGTGCCTAAGGAGAACCCGGTCGTCAAGGAGGCGACCCGCACTAACGAACTGAAGGCCCTCATCCTTCTCTACTCCGGGAAAATCGCACGCGAGTCCCGCTTCGTCGGGATCCATCTGGCCGTGGCCATGCAACGTCCCGACGCCGGACTGATGGGCGGCGGCGAGTTCCGGTCCAACCTGACCTCCGCCATCCAGCTGGTGAAACCCGGAAAGCAGCCCTCACGTGACGCGCTGAACATGGTCTTCGCCGGAGACGAGCTGGTGTCCGTCACGGAAACCCTGTCCGAACTTGATGATGGCAGGACCCGCGGTCTGGGGGTCATGAGCGCAGATGGCGGCGAGGTCGACGGCTTCCGGGTCGGGTTTACCGCAGCCGATGAAATCCCGGCGCTTCTCGAAGCGATGGGCGTCCCGCTGCCGGAACCATGGATTGTCGAGTCCGCACTCGAAAACGAGGACGACGACATGAAGCCGGCATTTAGCCGTCCCGGCCACTCCGCTCCCGTTGTGAAGGATCTGGGTGAGATCGAACTGGGCTTGGACGACCTGGGACTGTTGTGGGAAGACCTGGAGGGACCGGAATCAGAGGAGGCCGAGGCAACCGTTTCCCTGGTGGCGTCCGTGCCCGCCGAGGATGGCGATCCGTTCGAGTCGGGCCACACCGCGCCGGACAAAGTGCGTGTGCAAGCGGCGGATGACGACGATCCCTTCGGCTCTCCCACACCGAAGAAGACGTCCGCCCTCACCCTAGACCCCGCTGACGACCCGTTCGCGAGGGAACCCGTCAGTAAGCTGCGGGCGGTGGACAAGGTCGCCGACTTCAGCTTCGACTGATCAACCATCCGGCCGGTTCCGGGGGTCCCGGGGAACCGGGCAACGAGCCAGACAGAATAACCGGTTGACGAATCCTCGCGACCGGAGTGAATGCAAGAGATTGGATAACAGCATGTGCAGAGCTATCAGCGAGTCGGGGCGGCGCTGCCTGGTCCACAGCCCCGAGGGGCGCGCGGAAAGCCGTGCCTGCGGCAAGCTGAAGCACGACTTCGTTGCCTGGTACGAGGCGGCGGAGCAGCGCCACACAGAGCTCAGCAATGCGAAGACCCAGGAAGAGTCCGAGCCGATCCTCTCCCGCTTCTGGATGCTCCTGAACAGCCTCATGCGGGCCTTGGACCGGACCAAGCAGCGGTTGATTGCGAAGCGTGCGGCGCTGGCAACCGTGCGCGCCGAGCACTACGCCAAGAAACTGGCTGCGGTGACGAACGCCGAGAAACGTGCCGCGGCAGAGGAAGCAATCAAAGAGGCCGAGGCCGCCCAGCTGGAGTTCGAGTCCGCGGAAGGCGCCCACCGGGACGCGCGCACGATGGAGATCAGGACGCGGCACATGGATGGCTTCATGAGCCCGGCAGAGCTTGCCCGGTGGGAGCTCCAGATGGCAGTGATCGACCTCGAAATCGCCAGGGATACCCGTGACCAGGCATGGGCAAAGCTGAAGCCGATCGACGACAAGCTGGATCCGAAGACCGGGACGCCCACCCGGAGGAAGCTCGCGTACCTCTCGGCGGAGAAGGACCTCGAGTCGTCGACCCGGATCGAGGCCTACATGAAGGGTGTCGCGGACAAGGCTCCTGAGCACAGTGAGGCTGTGGCGGACCTGACCGCGGCGGAGGCCCGACTGGAGACGGCGCGGGAAAAGCTCGAGGAGGCGAAAACAGTCCGGCATTCGGCACTGTCGATGGGCCGTCCACCCGCAGAGGCAGCAGCTTGACCGAGAAGGTCAGACGGCGGAGCGAGTGCTTTCGCCATCCCTTCTGGTCCGCGCCAGCCTATGCAACAGAAGTGTTGCATTATGATCGCGATTCGTATAATGTCGGCTTGAGTTGACAAGTCACGAAGTCGAAGGGTCACAAGGTGTCCCGGGAAGGGGAATAATTTGTCTTCCACACTCATATCCGTGGGTGTCGCGGGAGCAGTCCTGGCCACCGCGATGGCTGGCTACACAGTCACCATGTCGCAGCAGGAAGCCGACCGGGGCATCGAGGCCGCCCACACCATCAACATGACCCAGGACATCCAGAACTGCCAGCTGGAATTGACCGCGGACGCTGCCTTCACCGGAGGCATCCACACGCAGAGTTCAGCTTCGACGGCTGTGGCGGACTGCGTGGTCTCCGGGGGAACTGTCCTGAACGTCCGCGTGCACTCCAACAGCCGCGACTTCAGTATCAGTGCAACCAATGAAGGAGCACCGAACTACACCGTCCTTTCCGATACGGCTGCAGGTGGCTCCGTGAAGACCGTTGAAAAGGGAACCTGATTCGCGCACCAGCAAGGGACTCCCACCGGACAGTTGGCCGCACAGAGATGCAGAAGGCCCGACCAACATGGAAAGAGACGCACTGATGCCACTCCCCCGCCGCACGGCCGTCCGCACACCGATCCTGGCCATTGCCGCAGTCTTTATCCTTGGTGGCTGCACACAGTCCCCGGCCGCCGAGATGACTTACGGCAAGGGGCCGACTCCGGCTGTGAGCGAATCCACGGCGCCGAAACAAGACACCGGCGCCGCAGACCTCCCGTTGTCCAGCTACTTCACTGTCGTTGAAGCCCCACTCATGGATGCCCATGCTGTATCCGCCGGCGAGGTTGCGCGCCCCTCGGCTGCTTCCATCACCGTTTTCGACAGGGCGTCGGGCAAGCGGATGGCACAGATGACATCCGCGGAGGCGGTCCCCGTCGTCGGCCGCTCCGAAGGCTGGTTCCGCGTGATGCTCCCGTCCAGGCGCGGACTCCCTGGCGAAGTACCCATACGCGCTACCGTGAACGGCAGCGCCGGCTGGGTCAAGGAGGCCGACGTGACCATCGAGAAGGCCAACGTCCGGCTTCGACTCAGCAAGGTCGAGCAGCGGCTCGATGTCATGACGCTGACGGGTGATGAAGTGACTGCCAGCTTCCCCGCGACCGCTGGTGCAGAGGTGCCTCTTGGTCCGACCTACATCGCTCCAGGCATCAGTGTCTCCGACTGCGGACCCGCACCCATCAAGTTGACCTCCCAGTCCGAGACCACCGCTACGTACCGCGGACAGCCGATCTCACCGATTTTCATCGCGGGCCCGGCACCTGAATGCACCTACACGGCGCAGGACGGGGCTGACATGGCGCCACACATGATCCAACTCTCCCCCGAGGACATCAAGGAACTGGCTCGGTTCACCACACCTGGCACCTTCATCGACGTGGTCCTTAGCAGCCGAGCCGGCACCAGTGCATCGGCAGTTGTCACTGCCGGCTTCAAGGTAGCGGCACAGTCATAACCGAGTCAGACAGCCCGGAACGCCCCGGCAGCATTGCTGAAAATTGCATCGGTTGATCGCCGAGCTTTCCTCGCAGCCTGGGGCGTCATAGATAGCAGCCGTCCGCCGGATCCGTGATGAACTCGCTTGCACAGAAACCGAAGTTGTTAGGCAGGCGCGGAGCCAGGGGGACCATTGTCAGGACGTATCCAGCGAGGTCGGGCCGTCGCCCCGGAAGCGCTATTTCCTTCCAGGCGACGAAGGCAGCGCAAAACAGCGGGAGATCCCGCTGGCTCGGAAGAACTGCAGCTTTGTTCCATGGCACGCGAACGCGGGCCTCATCGGTAGATCTGCTGTCCGGCGACTCCTCGTTCACTTGCCGATCTAGCGGTGTTCGCCTGCAACCTGCTTCGCGCTGTCAGTCGGATTTTCTTGATTTTCTGCGGCAAGCTCAACGACCCAGCGCGGCGTCTCCAACCCTAGACGCCGGTCCGTGACAAGGCGCAGACGAGCGGCGAGGATCTGCACTCCGCGATCGTACGAGGAGGCGCGATGCGACGCCTTCCGCTGGCTTCCATGTGTGGTCACAGGTGCACTTTAGCTTGACGCTTGTGGGGTGTCTGTGCCCTGCCAGCAGTCTGTCGGGGAGAAATAAGTGGAGTGCCGGTCCACGGCATCCGTTTGGGGGCGGGAGTCAGACCGCACGGATAGACTCCCCGCATGAGGCATCACCTGGGCAATGATGATTGTTGCAAGTACCTGGTGGCGACTGCGACGGGCAGTCAACACGTTCTCGACCTGGGCGCCCGAACAGTAAGCCGGACGATGGCGGCAGCCCCACCGATGGTCGACTTTCTGGAAGCCGAGTTCTCACGGCTGCTCCGCGACGGGGAGACGGTCGATCTGCTGCTGCTCGAGACCTGTCAGGTCGGTGCTTGCACCTGTTACTGGCTGCAGATACTCGAGGACAGCATTCCCACCCTAAGGACGACCTCGTCTGAGGTCCGGATCCGCAACCTGTCAGTGCCGACGCATGAGTGAGCCGAAACTGGCAGTCGCCGGGGACTGGCACGGGGACGTCGGATGGGCGATCGATACTGTCAGGTCAGCGGCACGCGAAGGCGTAAGAACACTCATTCACGTAGGGGATCTTGGACTGGATTGGCCTGGCGCCAAGCGCGGCCGTTTCGAACAGCGGCTCAATCGCGCCCTAGCCGAGCACGGAGTCATCCTTGTGGCCTCACCCGGAAACCATGACAACCTCTCAAACATCAATCTCTTGGACATTCATGAGGATGGGCTAATCAGTTGGCGCAGCCACATCAAGGTGCTGCCAAAAGGCGGCCGGACGGTCATTGAAGGGTTGCGGATCGGTGGCCTGGGCGGGGCGCTTTCCGTTGACAAATCCCAACGGCGCGAAGGGAAGGATTGGTGGTCTGACGAAGAGCCAACCCTCGCACAGGCCGAGAACCTGATCTCCGGCGGTGACCTGGACATCCTCATCTGTCATGACGTTCCCAAGGGAGTACCCGTGCGCAGCTCGTTCGACCTACCGGCGGACCTTGTCGAAGAGGCGGAGCGTACGAGGACGCTATTGCGAGAAGTTGTGGACAGGACAGGCGTGGCCAATGTCTTTGCTGGGCATTGGCATCAACGCCTCATACATGAAATACCCTACGCCGATGGGCGCCCGCCCACGCGGGTCGATGTGCTGAACATGGAAGGCAGCCACGCAGGGAACGGCGTGGTCCTCTGGCCAGGAACCGCACCGCTGCGTATCGAACCGCTCATTATCCGCGGCCACTAGTCGGTCAATCGCTAGACGTCGGCCAGGCAAGGCGGTCAAGTCAGGCACCGGCATTTAATGTGAGCCCAAGTCGGTATTCCTCGGCCTCTGCCTCGTCGACCCAGTCGATAAGTTCTACGTCATGTTTACGCAGCGCGGTCAAAACCTCGTCGGGGCGGACTCGGAAGAATTCCTTGCGGCGGTTTACCCTGTTCACTCGACGGTCATCGAAGTGGTTGTGCAGCATGGTCTCGATACCCACGGCGTCGGCAGAGAAAAACAACGCGTGCACGTCGTACCTATACGGCACTGAGGCGCTGCTCAGCTCCCGGATGCGGTCGAGGGGATCCAAGCGTCTGGTGAGACCGATCTTGACGATGTCCGGTCCGAAAGCACCGACGTTGGAGATCACATACACGTAGCCAGCCCTGATGTTGGCAGCACGAAAGTCGATTTCCTTCAGCTCGTCCTCGAGAGCCAGTATCTGCTCCTCCACCCGAGCAATTCCAGTCTTGTCACCCTGGGCTTCAAGCGCCACCATCACGTTGTAGTAATGGTCTAGCTCTTTCTGCAGCTTTACCCGTTCTGCCTCGAGCTCCCGCTGAGCTTGGGCTTCTTCCCGTAGTTCTGCTCGGCGCTCACGCTCTTCCTCTTTCTCCCTCAGCACACTATTGCGATGGACCTCCAGGAGCCTGAGTTCGTCCTCGCGCAGCAGATAGTATTTGGCGTCCACGTAGGCTCCGAACTCGACGCCTATCTTGTTTAGCTTGTCCCAGGTCTTGCTGAGTCGCCGCTGGCCCTCCCAGAAGCTGCCAGTCTTTCGGGTTGCTTCAATTTCCATCTGAATATTCAAGATGTTCAGAAGAAGTGGCCCGATGCTCGCCGCAAATTTCTTGGGCATGTCTACCATCGAGCCGTTGGTGGAGGTCATCCATAAAGGCTGGTTCACCGATACGGCAGACCTGCTGCGAATAAGTGCCTTAGCGGCGGACCGGAGCGATTCAATTTCACTCATGACAGACGCAGAATTGTCCGCAATCGTCTTGTAGTCGCGGAAGCCGAGGGCCGCCGGAAGGTTATCCGTCGGCACAGCCGAAGCCGCTTCCTCTAAGTGCCGTAAAACCTCCTTGGCAGCGTCGATCTCGGATTTCAGCAAGACAAGTTCAGCCTTTCGGGCGTCCCGCTCGCTGTCATCGACCACGTTTCCGAGACGCCCCCAATTGCTACCGTCCCACCACTGCAAAAGATTGACCAGCTGTTCGTACCCTGGAACGGGATACCAGCCTGCTGGTTGAGACGCGTCCATACTGCCCCTTATCTGGCGCATGGATGCGCACGACAGAAGGTTACCAAGCACTACGTCTGCACAGCGTAACGGGATGCGACTCACCCATCGTGGCACCTCACCCCGCCTGATGCCCACAATCGGAAGCCTCCTTGCCCAAGGCCGAACTGACCACTTGTCTTCATCGAGGACGACTTCGAAGATGAGTAAACCGCGGGATTGAGGGCAGCAAGATAAACCTAGAGCTATCATTCCTCGGTTTCGATTCGGTCCCCTTGCCGCCGATACTCATCCGAGTCTTGTCTCTCACCAGAAGACCCGCTCGAAACAACTGATGGGCTTGGCTACGACCAGCTAGCCCCTGGGTCAAGAAACTAGCGTTCGGGCGCCGTGCTCTGAGGTCATCACTTCGATGGCTCCAAGATAGTCAGGAAAGCCGAGGCATCACTTTTACAGATGCCAAAAATGTTTGTCAGAGCCTCTGCAGGCGCTCGTGACGCATCAGCGGCGACTGCGGTAGACCTCCAGTACACGGAGCACGATTGCCGGGCCCCTTCTGCCCGGTCCCAGCAACTGTCGTCGCCACCAGGCTGAATGTTTGTCGAGATCCCTCAGCCACACGAGGAGGTCTACCGCTGTGGACTCGTCAAGCTGGCCTTTTCGTGCACTGCGGTAAATTGCGGAAATGACCCGCTCCCGAACCTCGGCGTACTCGGCGGTAAGGACGCTCGCATACTCCTCAGAAAGCCCGGTGTAGATGGTTTGATATGTCTCTGGCGGCAGTATGGGCTTGGACGGCTGCTCGCTCTCAGCGTTGGCCTTCGCATTCTCGAGAACGGTTTTGATGCTGGGCGAGTACAGCCCGTTCCGGAGCACGGTCCAGTCCTTCAGCGGACGCCACCTGGTCTGGAGGGGGCGGATGCTGCGGGCGTCACGAAACCCGCGAAACCCGTGGTATCCGATGTCGCACTCTTTGGTCCTCATGTCGATGCGGACCAGGAGTGCGTACCCGCCTCGCTCGACCTGGCCCCAGCAGGCCTGATTTTCCTGGTGCCCGTAAAGCCACTGAACGTGATTCATACCCTGGAGATAGACGTTCGTTCGCCGCTGCATCTCGTCGTACGTAAGCGGCGATAGCTGTATCTCCAGGCCGAGACGGTGGCTGCCTTCAGCGTCCCGAATCACGAGATCGCTGCGTCCCTTTCTGTCGGATGTGGTCACCTCTAGATCACAAAGGAGTGAAGTAGTCCCCTCAACCCATCGCTTCAGCGCCTCCTGAATGGCCAGATGTGTGTAACCGTCCCGGGCGGCCGCGTCACTCAAGCCGCAAACTGATTGGGGTGCGTGACTGAAGTAAGGGACGCGAATGTCCCCCGCCGCGAGCTTCAGATTGCTGCCGCATCCACCAGCCGCCAGGGAGCAGAAGAATTGTGTGCCGCTTGCCTGGGCTTCGGATCTCATGCGCCTGGCTTCGTCCTTGTCGCTGGGAGCAACCACTACATCGCCGGATTCGGAGCTGCCGACGACAGCAAAAATACTGTCGTGTCGGTTCTTTCTGGACATCCGCTCTGGGCCTTATCGACGAGAGGGCGGATCGGAGAGAGCCCAAATCGACATGCTCAGAGACGAAGCTTTTCCGCTGATTTCATCGAACTCAAACTGGCCAGACAGGGACGCCGTAACTGTGGCGGAGCCAAAACGTTCGAGCGTCATGTCGTACCAGTGGTCACGTTGGGGGTCGAAGTGATGAGGAAGAACGTTCTCGGCGTCAAATTCAAGTTCAACGTCAACTTCCGCCTCAGCCTCGAATTCGATGCCAATCTTCCCTTTGGAAAGGAGCCAGGATTTCGTTGTCTTGAAGTAACCAATGTCGTACAGCATCTCAGCGGAAACGAATCTTGCTCTGCCATCCGACGAGTATCCGAGTCTTTCCACGTAACGAAGGTCGTGATCGGCGGACTCGAGTAGCTCCTGAAAAAACCGATCAGTGAAAGTTTTGTCCAGCTCCAGCTTCTGCTCGAACAGGTCAAGCACTGATTTGGCATGCTCCAATGTGGCCGCTGCCGCCTCGGCCAGCGACGTCAGGATAGTCAGCCGGCCGTGCTCGATGCCGTCGACAGTGAGTTCTCCCAGCAAGCTTTCTGGAATCGTCCCTGAGCTGCTCCCGAAGTCAGAAGTGTTATTGGTGACAAACGTGACCGCTTCATCGCCTGTACGAAGAATTTCCTTTATCGTCTCCCAGATGAGCGCATCTCTGTACCCAGTGCCTTTGTCAGCGAACGGTGGCTTTCGCTGAATCGCTTTGTTTACGAGAAACTCGTGCGAGACGCCCGGGATGGCGTAGACGGTGACGGAAGCGTCCTCGAGCTTCTGGCGCAGGGAGACTCCAAAACGGCGCACTTCGTCGTCCAACGCGGGGATCGTCACTTCCAAGCCATCTAGGCCCAACCGCTTTGCAGCTTTAACCGCGGATTTGGCTTTGGTAACCTGCTCCTCCACTTTTTGGCCCCATTTGTGGATTACTTCCAGCAGCACTAGTTCCGGCACCCCGAGGCGAATAACTCCTGCCTTACCGCCCTCAAGCAGTCCACGGGTGGCCACAGTGATTAGGTGGAAATCCGAGATCAGGGCAGTGGAGTCGAGAATGACATGCATGGTCTCAAACGTACCCGTATGCAGGCCGGACTGGTCTTCTCTCCATGGTCTTGGCCGCAGAACTCGATAATTATTCCGGCTGACGTTGCGCCGCAGCTGACCACGGAGTATCGAGCCCGGGCAACCAAGGCAGCCTCGACCCCGAAGCCTGCGTGCCCCGAAGCAGGCGGATTCAATTGCCGGCCACGGGTCTCTGCGGCTAGGCAGCCACTGTCGGAGTGTTAATGGCTGCCGTCGAGAATAACAGTTACCTCCGGCCAAGGAATCCGTGGAGACTCGAACTGCTCTCCGGAAGCGAGACGTACCCTCGCGTAGAGTGCGGAATACTGCTTGCCCTGAGCTACTGCAGCAGCTTCCACCGCTGCGATCGTCGCAGACTTCGTGAGCCAGTGCAAAGAGGCCCCGCTTAACAGCCTGTGAGGCATATTCTGAAGGTGCAAATAGTCATTGCGCCCCATCAGGGTGAACTCTGCCGCCGCGGTTTCCAATTCTGCCCCTCCAAGAACGTGCATCAGAGAAATGTCGTCGACCGTGACGTCAGCTGTTCCAGTGTTTCTGACAGTCGTAACAACGCCCCTCTCACACTCTCTAAGGTGCGGGTTCCCCTCCAAAATGGTTTCCAGATCTTTAAACGGCATTCTGGCCGTGTTGCCCGGGATCCACAGCGAGGCCTCAAGATCTACGGCGATGTGTCGTACTGGGGTGAGTCGCGATACAAAGCTTTCAAGTAGTTGCTCCAAATTGTCAGCTGTGAGCTCACCATCTGGAAGTGTGCCAACCCCTGGTTCGTGGCCTGCTTTCCACTCCTGCAGGAGGTCAACGGGGTAGTCCCCGCTTTTGGGTCCATCGATGAGCTTGTGATGGGTCGTGCACATGAGCATCAGGTTGCTGAACGCTGCGCGCTCAGCATCCGTCATCGTCGGGTCGTATCGAGCTGAACCTTCGTTGGCGCCCCTTATGTGTGCAATTTGCACGGCCACCAACTGCTCCCCCTCAGTCTCTTCAACGACTGGCTTCGTGCAGCCCCGGAAGTAGCACGTCCCTCTACACAGGGCGAAAAGGGCTGCCTTCGTCCCGGCACTGTAGTTTCTTGCTCCGTCCGCCACACTCGGCAGTTTATATCTAGGGCAGCCCAACTACTTCCCGTTCACTGCGTGAAGCGCTATCTCACAAAACCTGCCCTTCCAGCACTGAGCCGGTTCGCCGAGACCAGCGGGCACAACCCCTACAGGAAAGTATCGCGCAGGTGGATGAGACAGCCGCGAAGATAATGGATACCTATCTGGCAAAAGGGAAGCCAAGACGGTGAAGGACGGGCACCAAGGGCAAGGATGCATGGGTGGGGTGGCGTAGGTGAATGCCCTCGCCCAGTCCTTGAGAGGTGCAATAGCCCACCAGCTTAAGCAGGTAAACAGCCGCCACTCTAAAGCGGGCTCCCGGCCTCAACTCACTCCTGGAATCTATCTCTATCATCAACCACTGGTGGCTACCGGACTAGAGTCTGGTCATGAGCTTCTTATCTGTTGAACAGGAGTACCGGGCTCTTCTTCCGAGGCTCCTGTCGCTTTACCCCGTCAGCAGTGGAGCCGATTCTGAAGTAGGAGTGCGCGAACCCTACCGGGAGGTTGCACACGTGGCCTACGGATGGTTCAAGCGCTGCCAACGAGGCGTCCAGGCTATCCTCATGCTGGAAGAAGAGGGCTTCCAGGTGGAAGCAGCCCCCATCCGCCGTTCAGTTCTCGAGCATGTCGTGGCCCTCAAATGGCTCGCCGTACAGGGAAGCGTGGTCGCCGGGATATTGCGTCGCGGCGCCAGCAACGATGCCAAGAAGCGCAAGGAGGCAGTGCAAAATGCAAACTGGACATCTGCGGACTTAGACCTTTTCGATGCTGTGATCCAGGACAGCGAGGGCATCGACCGCCAGCACGACCACCTCTTGGCTTTCAAAGCTAGGTGCGACAGGTTCGGAACGCCAGACGACATGGCTCTCTACCTCGCTGAGACAGCGCAATCCCACCCGTGCTGGCAATCCGCATCTCCCTACCTCGACGTCAGTTCGGGCAAACCGGTTCCACTTGGCGCCCCGAGCTCACCTGTCGATCAGGCGGGCTTTTGCGTCGTTCATTTGCTTGAGGCCCTGCTTTGCGTCAACCAAATATTTGAAAGCAACACGCTCTCTGCGGAGCTGGAGGAGATCCTGCCATTGGTGAGATCGCTTGTGGTGCGTCAGCGAGACGAACTCGGGCTGCCCGCTCCGCACGAAAGCCACCTTCGTGACAGCTGAGCGGCCGGAGCTGCCACGGCCTTGTCTATTTAGTTAAGACACGAAAACGCCAAGGACGCCGGCGGCCGCGCCAAAGACAATTGCCGCCATGCCGAGGATGCCTGCCCTCTTTGCCCGCTCGAATGCCGTCTGGCTTAGCGCCACGGGAACACCCTGGACGCTGCCCTCCATGGCTTTGAGCTTGGTACGAGCCGCTGCCAGGCTTTCTCTGTGTGAGTACATCTCGGCCCGCTTCTCGTCCTTGACCGTGGTCACATCCGTTGTCGGCGTGCGGAGCCAGTCCTCCGCTTCTTTAGCCTGCGTTTCCAGATTTGAGATGTCCGTCCGAAGCGAGTCCATGCTGCTCTCACGTTGCGTCGTGTCAGCGTGATCCTGCTTTGCCCACTGAATTCCAGCTATTAGGGCGAAAATCGCAGCTAAACCGCCCAATATCTCCAAGATGATGACCAAGACCTTCATTCTGTAAGTGGTTGGGCCCCCGTTAGCAGTCCAGCGTCTATGCGATAGCTAATTGGTTTTCTTGCGTCCAGTTTTCCCAGTAGCGTTTCGGCGTCATGCCGTCCAGGGATCCGTGGGGCCGTTCATGATTGTAGATAGCTTTCCATTCC
>NZ_JBDGML010000089.1:0-22322 GCF_057655195.1 Arthrobacter sp. Soil_N43 | reverse complement strand
GCCCGGGCTTTCCACCATAATGACCCTGGCGCCGAGGTCTGCCAGCATCATCCCGGCATGCGGTCCTGCGAGGGCGCGGCTCAGGTCCACCACAAGGTAACCCGAGAGCGGGCCTCCGATGCGGCGGGTGGAACCAGTGCTCATGTTCGATCTTCCTCATATTGCCTGTCAAAGCGTGGATGCAGATGCTGGCGGGCTGCGTATGAATGAGAACTCCCGGGGATGCTCGCCGTGTGCCTCCGTCGTTCGACCTACCCTTCGAAGTGCTCAACTATCCGAACCGGCCGTGACCGGAGATTGATGGGTCGGGTTCGGTTCAATTTCCATGTCGGGCCGTTCCCGGGGCATGAATGCGGCGACCAGCGCTCCCATGACCGAAATAGCGGCAATGAAGAGGAGCGGGGCAATGACACTCCCGGTCCAATCCTGGCCCAGTCCCATGACGTAAGGACCCAGGAAAGAACCCATCGATCCTACTGTGTTGATCAGGGCGATGCCTGCGGCGGCGGTCGCCATGCCCTTGAGCTGAAGGTTTGTGATGGCCCAGATGACGGGCCCTGTTGCTGTGAAGAGGGCGCTGGCCACCGAGATACCAATGAGGGTCGGGGCCAGCTGATTGCCGAGGGTGACGCTGGCAACGAGGCCCGCTGCGGCTGCGACCATGCCGGCCACGAGTATCTTTCGGTGGGCTTGGGAGCGGTCGCAGTAAATGCCGAGAGCCACGGTGGCGACAACTGCGACAGCAGGCGGTATCGATGACAGGTAGCCGATTGTCACTACATCAGTGATGCCGGTGTTCTTCACGATTGTGGGGATCCAGAAGATCACGGCGTAGACACCCATATAGTTCGTGGCGAGAACGAAGCCAAGAATCCAGACGAACTTGTTCAAGATAGCATTTTTGAACTGTTTTGAAGCCTTCTCACGTACGTCCCCGGCATTGCCCAGCGCGGTGGCGATGGACGCCTTTTCCTCGGTGCTAAGCCATCCGGCGTCCTTGGGGGAGTTCGAGACCACCAAGTAAAATATGATGCCAAGAAGGACTGCTGGTGCGCCCTGGATGATGAAGAGCCATTGCCACCCTGCGAGCTCGGCGATGCCTGCGAATCCTGACATGGTCCAACCCGATAGTGGGCCGACGAAAATGCTTCCGATGGGTCCCGCGACCACTAGCAGGGACAGCGCCTGAGCGAGGCGTTTGCGGGGGAACCATTGCGAGAGGAAAAAGACCATGCCGGGGTAGAAACCAGCTTCCGCGATCCCTAGGAGAATTCTGGCCCCGTAGAACTGTTCAGCGTTCTGGACGAATGCGGTGGCCATTGTCACGATGCCCCAGGTCACCATGATGCGGGAAATCCAGATTCTCGCCCCAACACGTTCGAGGATCATGTTGCTGGGGACTTCAAAGAAGATGTAAGCGAGAAAGAAGATTCCTGCACCCAGTCCGTACGCTGCAGCGGACAGTCCTATGTCTGCGCTCATCTCCAGCTTGGCGAAACCGATGTTGACGCGGTCGATGATTGCCACGGCGTAGCAGATGGCTGCTAACGGCAATATTCGCCAAGCCAGCTTCTTGAAAAGTGATGAGGGGATCTCACCGCTTCCCGGCTGGATATTGGAACTTTTGGCAGAGGTCATTTCCGGACTCTTTCACGAGTTGGGGCTGGGGATTGGCGGGGTGGGAGTAAAGCACGCAACTGGCGGCGGCTGACAGGGCGGGTGGCTTCGGCTGAAGCCTCGTTGCCAGGGCGCCTCCGAACCACGTTGTTGCGGATACTTGCAGCACCGGAACGAATCCTTCTCGTTGACCCGATCGGCCACCCGCTAGCAACACGATCCCTCATACGGCCACTCACCTGAAAGCCTTGACGGAATCGGCCACATATTTGGCCGAATTAGTCAGTTGGCGGCTTTGAGCCGAGCTGGCTTCCATGCTGCCCCTGTGACGCCCCACACTTCTAGGCAATGAACATCCAGCAAAGGAGCACCATGCCTGACACCATTGGCGAGTTGTCCGCCGTCGAACTCACCGCAGCCATCCGCGGGAAAAAGATCTCCGCTAGGGAAGCCCTGGCCGTGCACTTGGAACGAATCGCCGAAGTCAACCCCGTTATCAATGCCGTTATCACCCTCGATGCAGAGGGAGCGCACGCGAGGGCGTACCAAGCCGACCAGCTCACCATTTCCGGCAAAGGCCTTCCACCGCTCCACGGCCTGCCCATGACGCATAAGGACACCAACAACACCGCCGGGATGCGTACCACGCAAGGCTCGCTGGCTTTGCGTGACTTCGTTCCCGACGCCGACGACCTGATTGTTGCGCGACTGAAGACGGCCGGCGTGGTCACCACAGGAAAATCCAATGTCCCGGAATTCGGTGCAGGCTCGCACACCTTCAACGACCTCTTCGGCACTACCGTGAATCCGTATGCTCCTACGCTGAGTGCGGGCGGGAGCAGCGGCGGGGTGGCCGCCGTCGTAGCGTCCCGGATCCAAAGCATCGGCGACGGCAGCGACATGGGCGGCTCCCTCCGCATCCCGGCATCCTTCTGCAACATTGTCGGCTTCAGGCCATCAACAGCGGTGATTCCTATGCCGTCCGCCCACAATGCTTACGCATGGCTGGGAAGGACCGGCCCCATGGCCCGCAGTATTGAAGACATCGCGTTGTTCATGGCCGTCACCTCCGGCAGGGACCCTCGAGTTCCACACCCGGAAGGGCTTGACCCCCAGGTCTTCCGGTCCGGGCTGGAGACCGACATGCGCGGTGTGCGCATCGGCTGGTCCCGCGACTTTGGTATCGGCGTGCCAGTGGAGCAGGAAATTCTGGACCATCTCGAACAACAACTGGCGGTTTTCGAGGACCTCGGAGCCATCGTGGAGGAAGCAACGCCGGATTTCACTGAGGCTGACCTGGTCTTCGGCAACACGCGCGCGTTGGACTTCGCCGCCGGGCTGGGGCAGATCCTGGATCGTAACGGGGATGTCATTAAGCCCGAGGTGCACTGGAACGTCGCCAAGGGATTCTCCCTGACGGCCCGGGACCTCATCGAGACCGCGGCCGCCCGGACCCGCCTCGAAAGGAGCGTACAGGACTTCTTCGGCCGGTACGACCTCTTTGCCAGCCCCTGCGCACAGGTCCTGCCCTTCGACGCAACACTGCGGTATCCCCTGGACGTGTCCGGGGTGGCTTCCGAGACGTACCTGGACTGGATGCGCTCGGCTTGCCTTTTATCGGCAACTGGTCTTCCCGTTCTCAGCGTTCCGGCCGGCTTCAGTTCCGAGGGCCTGCCCATCGGACTCCAGCTAGCCAGCAACCACTACACCGATATGCAGTTGCTCCGTTGGGGCCGTGCCTTCGAGCAACAAACACGGTACGCCGCCGTCGCGCCTGTTATCGAGACGGGGGCCTCTGCTGGTTCGATCACCACGGTGGCCAGCCCAGCGGCATTCACGCAGATGTCCGCATAAACCGTCCGCCGCGCTTGCGGGCGTCGACCAGGACAGAGACATCCACTTCCGAGGCATACTCCGCCCAGTCCGAGCTCGTGATGAAACGATAGAGGGAGGACATATCGACCAGCGTGACGTCCGCGATGATCTGGTAGTCGCCCGCGATCGCCGCGGCGTAGCGGACCATGGGGAGCTCGGCCAGGGACTTGCCGAGCTGTTCGACGTGTTGCGGCGCGGCGCGGATCCAAAGGAGGGCCTCGACGGCGAGCCCGAAAGCCGCGGGTTCGACCACGGTCCTCAGCTGGACCTGATTGTTGGCGAGCAGCCAGTCACTGCGTCGCCGGGCAGTTGCTTCCGAGACGCCCACCCGGCGCCCCAGTGCTTCGAAGCTCATCCGGCCGTCGGAACACAATGCCTCTACGAGCTCCAAGTCCTGGCGGTTCAGCTCCTGCCGGGCCGAGAGAATCAGCGCGTCGGCCGAGAGCCCGGAGCGAAGGGCATCGGCACGGTCCGCACTGAGAATCTCAGGCCGCCAGCCGCGGATGGTCCGGAAATACCGCAGCACAGGGTAGCTGGTGGAATCCCGCAAACCGATCGTGGACGGCAACTCGTCCGACAGTACATCGCCCATGCACGCTGGTTCAGTGAGGATTTCGGCAACGCAGTCGCCGGTGCCGGTTGTGGTGTACACAAAAGTGGTATCGGTCCGTTGCGCGAGCGCCTGGGCCGCCGCCCGAACAGTTCCCGGCGTACATCGCATCTCCACTAGTACCGCCGCGGCCCTGGGCCGAACTCCAACTACCGCGACGGCACCCGACTCCAACAACTGCGATCCCCGGCGCGTCACTGTCCGCTCAGCTTCACCAAGTACGGCCGCCATCTTGCGCCAGGGACAGCGCGGATCAAGCTGCAGGGCAGCAACGATCTGCCGCTCCAACGCGTCCAACAAAACCATGCACACTCCGTCCACTCCGCTGCTCAATTTCACCACGGACAGGCAGTCCAGTACGTCACGGCCAGCACCTGCCGCGGCGGCCTGGCTCCCTCAGCTATCGGCCTGCACTGTCGCTTCACCTGGGCTGGGCAAAGCCCGCCCAGTGGCTACGCCAACGACGGGCAGTGCCTCAGAGCCTGCCGTCACCGCTGCCCGGGAAGGGGCAACGGTGACGGCGATGGTTCCGTTCCTAGAACGTCCAGGGCATGGCGTCGTGGTTGAAGTCCCGGAATGATCCGAACTTTCCGGCATTGAATGCCAGGCCCTCCCCGTCACGGTCACGGCAGGCCACAACCTGCCCAAAGAACACCTGGTGATCACCGATGTCGTACTGATGGACCACTTTGCAGTCTGCTTGGGACAGCGCACCGCTGACCACTGACAGCCCGCGCTCGGTCCTGTCGAAGTCCCCGGTCTCGAAACGGGCCCCGCCCCGCTGGGCGAACTGGCGTGCCACGGCTTCCTGCTTGGCGCCCAGGATGGAGACCGCGAATTTCCCGCTGGCGAGGACGGCATCGCCGGTACGGGTGTTGAAGTTCAGGGAGATCATCAGGATGGGCGGGTCCAGGCTGATGGATGTCAACGAGTTGATGGTCATGCCGTACTGCTCGCCGTCGTGCTCCGTGGTCACCACGGCAACACCTGTGAGGAACCGGCCCATCGTTCGGCGCATGGCCAGCCCATCGGGCATGGCGAAAACTGCTGGGGTGCCCATGTCAGCTGTTTCCGTCCTGGTAGTAGCGGACTTCAAACATCTTGGCCCCGCCTTCGGATATCCAGGGGCCGTGCTCCATGCCCGGTGGGCGGGTGGCCCAGTCGCCGGCCTTGAAGGTCCTGCCGAGGCGCTGGTCCACGAAGGAACCTTCAAAGATAAAGACCTCTTCCCAGAAGTCATGGGCCAGTGCGCCGTTGGGGGACGTGTCCGTGCCTGGCTCGAACTTGAGGATCCGGGTGACCGAGTCATCCGAGTCATTGCGGGCGAGGATTGCCTCGGAGAGACCCTCGATGTGCGGCACGCACGGCGTGAACTCCACTGAAGACGTGGGAGTGAATTCAAATTCGGGCTTTGCCATTTCTAGTTCTCCTCCTGGCGTCCGTCAACGCCGTAGCTGGCCAGGAACTCGTCGAGTTCCGCGACCTGCGCTTCGTAGCCATAGTTTCGGTAGGTGTAGGCACCCTTCACCACGAAGGGGGCGCCGGCGTAAAAGAGTTCGTACTGCTGGTGGCGGCCAGCGAATTCCGAACCGATGATGTCCCAGGCCAGGCGGAAGAGCTTGATGCGTTCCTCGCTCGTCACACCGGGGGAGACGATGTAGCGCTCCACGTCAGGTGCCGTCACCGGGCTCTTCATGTCCACCACGCTTGAGGGCAGCTGCAGGACGCCGCCACCCACCAGGTCGCGGAGGATGGCGATGACGCGCGGGTACGTTTCGGATTGCAGGCCCATGACCCCGTAGAGGGAACGCTTGCCGGGGACAAGCATCCCGGAGGAGTCGGTCGCAGCCGTGTACTCGGCGGCGATCAGCGCGGATTCGACCGAGGAGACCAGTGCCGCAAGTTCACCGAGCTTTTCCTGGACGCCGGGAATCTTGTCCGTGCCGTTGACCTGGGTGATTTTGCGAGCCACGGCAGCGATGAATTGCAGCTTAGTCGTGAAGCGCGTCTGGGCCTGCCAGTTGCCCAGGGCATGGGCACCGGTGTCGAAGAACTGGCGGCGCATCGTGTCCACGTTGCGGTCGATGAAAACGCGGTCCCAGGGGACCAGGACGTCTTCGAAAATGACCAAGGCATCCGGTTCGTCGTAGTGGCTGGTCAGGGGATAGTCGAACTCACTGGTGGCCGCCGGGGCGAACGGGCGGCGGCAGAGGAACTTCAGGCCGTCCGTCGCGGCGGGCAGGGCAAAGCTGATGGCGAAGTCAACGTCGTCCGGGCCTAGCGGCTTGATGCAGGTGACGAACACTTCGTCGGCGATAGCGCCGCCGGTGGCCAGCATCTGCGAGCCGCGGACGATCAGGCCCTCCTCCGTTTCCGTCACGACGCCCACCTGCAGGAAGTCGCCCTCCCAGCCGGACGCCGTCGTCGAACGGGAAACCTGGGGCGGGATGATCGCGTAGGAAACGTAGAGGTTCTCGGCGAGTATCCGCTCGTAGAAGCGTCGGATGTTTCCGGCGAAATCGCGCTCTGAGTCCTCAAAGACCTCCGGGTGAGCGCCGAAGGCAGCAAAGAAGGTGCCCACGTGATCGGGGCTGCGGCCTACCCAGCCGTGAGTGTGCTTGGCCCAGCGTTCAACGGCCTGGCGGCGCAGCTTGAGCTCCTCTGCGGTGCGGGGGATGCTGAAGACGCGGTTGGCGGTGCCGTTGATTTCTGCGCTGTGGTACTGCATTCCGTTGGCGGGGTCCGCGGCGATGTCGTATAGCTCGGCGATGGTGCGGGTGACGTTGCGGAATGCGGGGTGTTCGGCGACGTTGTCCACCGCTTCGCCGTCAATGAGTACGGTGCGCCCGTCGTTGAGCGTCTTGATGTATTGGTCTCCGGTCCTCATGCCTGGTGTCCTTTCGTGATGGTGTACGTGTGGTTGATGGTGGTGCCGTCCGGGAAGGCGAGTTCGAGCCGCCATTCCCGGCCGTAGATGAAGTCGCCGCCGATGACGGGCAGGGTGCCGCCGAGGCAGACGAAATCACCGCCCCCGATTGCGGTCCGCTCCAGGAGAAGTTCGACGACGTTGACCGGCGTGCGCAGGCCGTCCAGGGTTCCGTCCTGGTACAGGCGGCCGTCCACCCAGCTCCGCGCCGGCAGTCATCGAGCGAGAGCCGCTGGAGGCTGTCGACGGGGATGACGGTCCCAGCCACGGGTTTAGGGCAGGCGCGCTTCGAATCACCGATGTCGAAGGTTTCGATATGGCGGTCCGTGTGGTCCGAGGCGATGCCGAGGTAGTAGCGTCCGCCGTGCCGGACGTAGAGGGGTTCGATCTCGCCGGATGTCTTGTCTCCGGTCACCGTCAGTTGCTCCGCGGAGCTGACGGTATTGCTCTCCACGGCGTAGAACATCGGGACCTCGGGCGGCGGTGCAACGCCGATGGCGGCAAGTTCGTCGATGTGGTGCTGGACGGCTGCCGCGTCACGGCCGGTGTATCCGGCGACGACGGCGTGGAATCCGGTGAGTTCGATCGTCCCGCCGGTGCCGGCGACGTTGAACGTCAGCGTTTCCGTGCTGGTCTTCATGGATCTTCTTTCTTGGTTAGCGGGCAAGGCCCGAGTAGTCTGCGAGCCGGTCGGCGATGACCGGGAACTCGCTGCGGGTGGCCTGGACAAGGCCGGGGTCGATGCTGGCACGGAGGACCTCTTCGCCGGTTCCGGCTTCTGCCACAAGGCGGCCCGAAGGGTCTATGACGCGGCTGGTGCCGCCAAGTTCCACACCTTCCTGGGTGCCGGCTGCGTTGCAGGCCAGGACAAAGACCTGGTGCTCGACGGCGCGTGCGGACGTCAGGAGCTTCCAGTGCTCCCGGCGAGCGGCCGGCCAAGCGGCAGGGACGATGACGATTTCGGCACCACGGACGCTGAGCTCTGACCACAGGCCCGGAAAGCGCAGGTCGTAGCAGGTGGTTCCCGCCATCTGTCCGAAGGGTGTTGCCGCGACAGGCAGCGAGGTTCCCGGCGTCAACAGGTCCGCTTCAAGGGACTTGTAGCCGAAGACGTGGAGCTTGGAGTACCGGTGGGCGAGGTTGCCCTGGGGATCAACCAGGACCGAGGTGTTCCGGAAAGCGGGAGATCCGACCGTGGCTGGGCCGTCGATCCGTTCCACGATGCTTCCCACATGGACGTAGGCGCCGAGGTCCTTTGCCACGGCTGCGCACATCGCCACCGTTGGCCCGTTCACGGTCTCGGAGAGTTCCGGGTACTGCCCGAAGTGGAAGTAGCCTGCGCTCCAGAGCTCCGGGAGGACGATGAGGTCTGCTCCGCGCTGTTCGCGCAGCAGTGCCTCTGCGCGATCGGTGCGCTGGCTCTGGGTTTCGTCGTCCGGGCTGGACAGCTGGACGAGTGCAAGGTCCATGGGTGCTCCTTGATGTGTGGAGGTTGTGGCGGTCATGGCTGTGCCCTCGTGCCGGGCACCTCGTCGAGCTCACTGAGCCTGATGTCCCTGGTTTCCCTGGCGAAGGAAACCGCGACAATGGAGATGACTCCCATGACCACCAGGTAGAGCGCGATGGCCTGGCCCGAGCCGAACGCCTGGTAGAGGGCAAGGGCGATGATGGGTGAGAGCGAGCCTGCGATCAGGGATGCCACGTTGTACGCCACCGACGTTCCGCTGTAGCGGACCTTGGTGGGGAACAGTTCGGAGAAGAAGGCTCCGATGACCGAGCTGTAGGCGGCGAAAATCAACAGGCCACCCACGGCCGCCAGAATGATCAGACCCGGTTGGCGGGAGTCCAGGAGGGCGAAGAATGCGAAACCCCAGACTGCCGTGGCCACGGAGGCGCCAACCATCATGGGCTTGCGTCCAATGCGGTCCGCGAAGATTGCCAGGAGGGGAATCGCTACGACGGCGACGCCCTGGCCGATCATAACGGCGGTGAGGCCGGTCTGACGGTCCAGCTTCAGAATCTCCGTGACGTAAGTGATGAGGAACAGCGAATAGATGTAGAAGCCCGCGTTCTCACCCATCCGGCTTCCGGCGGCGATGAGGATCTCTTTCCAATGGCCGCGGAACAGGGCAGCCAGGGGAAGTTTGGCCTGCTTGGCATGGTCGGCGTCTGCCTTTGCCTGCGATGCCAAAAAGAGGGGCGTCTCCTGAACGTACAACCGCAGGACCAGCCCGATGATCACGAGCAGCGCCGAGAGCCCGAAAGCGATGCGCCAGCCCCATGCCAGGAATTCCGCCTGCGGCATTGCGGCCGCCAGAACAGCCAGGACGCCGGCCGCCATGAGGTTGCCCAAGGGAGGGCCAACGTTTGGCCACGAAGCCCAGAACGCGCGCTTGGTGCTGTGGTCACTGTATTCGGAGACAAGCAGGACGGCTCCACCCCATTCGCCGCCGAGCGCGAAACCCTGCACAAGGCGCAGAAAGAGGAGGATCAGGGGAGCGGCAATGCCAATGGAGGCGTATGGCGGGATGAAGGCGATGAGTGAGGTGGCGACGCCCATCAAGAGCAGGCTCGCCACCAGCGTGGACTTGCGCCCGTGTTTGTCGCCGAGGTGCCCGAGGACGATGGCACCCAGCGGGCGGGCAACAAAGCCCGCCGCGAAGGTGCCCAGGGCCAGCATGGTGCCCACAAAGGGGTCGGCACTGGGAAAGAACAGTTTGTTGAAAACAAGGGCAGCTGCTGTGCCGTAGAGGAAAAAGTCGTACCACTCGACTGCTGTGCCGGCCAGGCTGGATGCAGCAACTGCCGGAAGCGAGGTGTGCTTGCGCACCACCCGCTCCTGTTGCGAGACATTGCTCATGGGAATCCTTGGGGTATATGGGTGGGTCCGCTTCTGCGCAACCTTGCGCAGAAGGTAAGGGGCCGACGTCTCGGCTGCTCGTGGGGAGGGTCGAACAGGCTGCGCTCTTGACTTGGCATGTGACCCAGGTCAACAATAAGTGAATGGCTTTCACTAATCAAGCGGCGGCAACGGTGCCGCCCACAAATTCCGCCCCCGCGGCTGGATTGAAGAAGAACGCAATAGGAACCCGCGACATTGTGTTCATGTTGGTGTCAGCGGCAGCGCCGCTGACCATCGTGGTAGGCATCGCACCACTCGCCCTTGCGGTGGGCGGCGTCGGTGCCCCTGTCATCTATATCGCCGCTGCCCTGGGCCTTTCCCTCTTCGCCATCGGCTTCATGGCGCTTACCCGCCACGTAAAGTCCTACAGCGGCTTCTATGGCTACATCGCCAAATCCCTGGGGCGTGTGATCGGACTAGGCTCCGGACTCACCGCCTGGATGAGCTACAACGGCATCCAGATCGGCCTCTACGGACTGCTGGGCATCCAGGCGGATCTGGCGATGAAATCCCTCACGGGCATTGAGTTGCCCTGGTGGGCGTACGCTGTCGTGGCGATCGGAGCCGTCTGGTACCTGGGCTGGCGCGGAATCGACGTCGGCGCCAAAGTCCTTGCTGTTCTGCTCACCCTCGAAACCGCTATCGTCGCCCTCGTTGCCGCATACGTCCTGGCCCAAGGAGGGGCGGAAGGCATCGGCTTCGAATCCTTCAGCCCGGACGCCATCTTTTCCCCGCAGTTCGCCGCGGTCATAGCCCTTGGCTTCTCCGCCTTCATGGGGTTTGAATCCGGCGCTCTCTACCGCGAAGAAGCCCGCGACCCGGACAGGAGTGTCCCCCGCGCCACGTACATCTCCATTGCCTTCATCGGGGCCTTCTACGCGTTCGCAGTGTGGGTGATTGTCCAGGCTTTCGGACCGAACACCATTCAGGCCTTCGCCGCCGGACACCTGGACACCGGTGACACCGCGTACATCATGGCCGGAACGTTTGCCGGTGAATGGTGCGTGAACCTCATGAGCGTCCTGATCGTCACCAGCATCTTCGCCTCCCAGCTGTCCTTCCACAACACCATCAACCGGTACACGCTTTCTTTGAGCCGCGAAGGCATCTTCCCGAAGCGCTCCGGCCGGATCAGTCCCCGCCATGGCACACCGTCCGCGGCCGGCTTTGAACAGACCCTGCTCTCACTGGTCCTCGTGGCCGGGGCAGCCCTGCTCCAACTCGACCCGTTCACCCAGTTCCTCATCTGGGCAAACACGCCAGGGGTCGTGGGTATCCTGCTCCTGCAGGCGCTCACCGGCGTCGGCGTGGTGGTCTTCTTTGCCCGGCGCAAGAACAACGGGTTGCGCTGGTACGTCATTCCCTCGGCCGTGGCAGCCAGCCTGATCATGATCATGGTGGCCTACCTGATGATGGATAACGCGGAGTTAATCACCGGCCTCCCTGACGGGGACCCCATCAACACCATCCTCCTGGTCACCGCCCCGCTGGTATGCGTCGCCGGAATCATCCTGGCCATGGTGTTGCGGCGGGTGAATCCGCTCGCCTACCAGCGAATCGGTCACGCGGATTGTTGAGCCTAGTCTTGAGACATGCAGACTCCCGAAAAAACCAGCCGGATGGGGCGGCCGCTGACGCCCAGGCTTTCCCGGAAGGCCATTGGACGTGCAGCGCTGGAGATGTTCGAGAAGGAGGAAGGGCTCTCCATCCCCCGCCTCGCAGAACGGCTCGGGGTCCGGCAGTCCTCGTTCTACAAGCACGTCACAGGCCGCCAGGAAATTGTCGAACTCGCCCGGGGATCCCTGGTGGAAAAGGTCCGCATTCCCGGATTACCTTCCGGCGACCTGGATGCGGCCGTCCGCCAGATTTTCGAGGCACTCAGGATTGCCTACAGCCAGGTGCCTGCGCTTCTCCCGGAGCTGCTCACCCAGCCGGTATCGCATCCGGCGGCGCTCGCCCTCTACGACCGTTTCGCAGAGGTATTCATCGCTGCAGGCGTGCCTGCGCACCTTGTCGTCCCTACTTTGGAGACCCTGGACAGCGCCGCTATCGGCGCGAGCCTCGATGCCATCACCATGGAGTCCGCCTGGAGCATCGCCGAGGAGGACCGGCCGACTTACCCCCACCTATCAGCGGCGCAGGAAGCCGTAACAACCAGCCCAGTGGACCGCTTCGCGTTCCTCGCCGACGTCCTGTCGGCCGGATTGCGGACGGCCATCGACGGCGACGCCTGAGTTCTCCCAAGGGTCGCCGCAATCCAGCCAACCCCAGCAGGAGCCAGCCTTGAACACCCCGGAGCCCATCGACTTCGTCATCCTCTCGTCCAGCATCCTCTATGGCAAGAAGCTCCAGGAAGTAGCGGGATTCGTGGCCGTCGCCGGCGGCCGCATCGCCGCCGTCGGGCCTTCCTGGGACGCCGCGGACTGGGTGGCCCGCGCCGGCCGCGTGATCGACGTCGGAGACGCCACCGTCGCTCCGGGACTGATCGACGCACACATCCACCCGATCCTTGGCGCGAGCGTAGCCCGTGGCCTGGACCTGAGCGGGGTCACGGAATTTGAGGCCGTCCGTGCTGCCCTCGCGGACTACGCCGCAGCAACGGACCACGTCGTCGGCAGGGACTGGCTCTTCGCTTGGGGACTCGACCCGGTGATCTTTGGCGACGGGGACTTCAGCAACAACCTTTTCCGGGGCATCCTGGATGAGGAGCTGGTGTTCATCACCCTGTTCGATGCGCACGGAGCTATGGTGTCCGATGCCGGGATGAGGCTCACGGGCGTAACCGGCCAGGAGCAGTTGGACGGTTCCGGATATGTCGGGGTGGACTTGGACGGCGAGCCAAGCGGCATGCTCTACGAGATGGCGGCGATGGACCTGGTCCGGGCCATCCTCCCGGAGCTGTCGTTTGAACAGCGAGTGGAGGAGCTTGACCGGCTCCTGAATTCAATGGCGGAGACCGGCCTGGTTGCGGGCCACATGCTGGACCTTGGCCACCCCGATTCCCTTGACGTGCTCGAGGCGTTGGAAGAGTGTGGTGAGCTCGCCATCCGATTGCGGGTCTCGCCGTGGATCATGCCGGGAGCTACCCAGGAGGACCTTGACGCTATTCTGGCGTTGCAGGGCCGGCGGGGGCGTCGCTGGCATGTCCATGGCATCAAACTCATGATGGACGGCACTATCGACAACGGCACCGCATGGCTGTTTGACGCTGACACCCACGGGGAGTCCCTGCATCCGCTGTGGCGGCAGCCGGAGGAACTCGCCGCCGCCATGAAGTTTTTCCACGAGAACGGGGTCCCCACCGCGACGCATGCCATCGGGGACAAGGCCGTGGCCTTCGTGGCAAAGACCATCGGAACCTTGGCTCCGAACGGGACTGTGCACCGGATTGAGCACGTCGAGTCCATTCCTGACTCCGTCCTGAAAGACATAGTCGACGCCGGCGCCACCACGAGCCTGCAGCCCACCCACTGCACCCTGTATAGCCGGGCTGACCACACCGACAACTGGTCCCGCAGGCTGGGCACGGAGCGGGCCAACCACGCCTGGCGGACGCGCGATCTTCGGGACGCCGGGGCCGTGGTTGCCCTTGGATCGGACTGGCCCGTCGCGCCTTTCGATCCTCGCGGGATCATTGCCGCCGCCCAGACCCGCCGACCAGCTCGCCGGCCCGACATCGAACCCGTTCAGCCGAAACAGGCACTTTCCGCGCGCGCTGCCCTGGAAGGCTACACCAGCCAATACTGGCAGTCGGTCGGTGAGAAGGGCGGAGAGCTGGAAGTCGGCGCACGGGCCGATCTGACCATTTTTGGCTGCAACCCGCTGACGGCGGACCCGGACGAGTTTGCGCACGCTCCGGTAATCCTCACGATGGTGGACGGCGAAGTGGTGGTGGACCAGCAGGTGTCCGTGGCCTGAGCAGGTTCGGCAATCCAGTACCAGGCGGGCGGCCCGGGGCCGCCCGCCAGCTTACCCACTCACTTCAGGCTGTTCCTGCACTGCCCGGGATTAGTCATCGGACGAGGGCCCTGCTGATGGCCTCGAACATCGCTGCTGCCGCAGGACCGGCGACCGGATCAACAGGTAGTGCAGAGGAGGAGAATTTGACCCCCACCACGCCTGTTTTGCGGTTGATGTAAACCATCTGCCCATGGATACCCAGACAGTAGGCCGTATCCCAATCGTGGGAGAGGAACCAGAACTGGCTGCGATATTTCCCGCCAGGCATCACCTCGGATTCCTTCCCTGCCGCGAACGCCTCTCCGGAATCCTGCCCACCGGCGAAGATGTCATCAACCCACGCAGATTCCAGGATTCGTTGGCCACCCAATGAGACCCCGCCGTCGCGAATCATCGCTCCGAAGCGGGCCATGTCCTCCAGCGACGCGCAGATTCCGCCGTCGAACATTCCGGTGCCCTCGGCGTCGACGGCGATGAAAGCGTCATGGCGGGCGCCAAGCCGTGACCAGAGGATATCGGAGGCGAGATCGGCAAACTTCCGGCCGCTCACTGCCTCGCACAGCCAGCCAAGGACATCAGTTTCGCAGCTGCGGTATTCAAAATGACCGCCGTGTTCGCGCTCCTGCTCCAAAGTCACCAGGAATTGTTTGAGCGTTGCCGCTTCGCCGTCACGGCGCGGCGCCCAGCCCACGGCTTTGTCCAGTTGCCGCACTTCGGACAAAGGGTCGAGATACTCCTCGGAAAACCTGACGCCACTGCGCATGTCCAGTACGTCCCGTACAGTCGCGCCGCGATAGCCGCACGCACCCAGTTCCGGGATGTAGTGGTCTACCCCTTCAGAGGCATCGATCTTTCCTTGAGCCACCAGGGCACCGACCACCGTGGAAACGATGGACTTGCTGATGGACATAAGCAGGTGCCTCTCACCAGGGCCCATGTCGCCGAAATACTCCTCGACGAGCACCTCATTGCCTCGCAGGACCATCCAGGCGTCCGTGCTGGTGGTCGCCAGAATTTCGGCAACCGTAGCGCCTGAGCCGTCCGGCAGCACTACCGTGAGCCCGCGGAAATCTGTCCGGCTTTCGAGCAGTTCGGCGACGGGGGAGTCCCGGGCCTTGATCTGGGCTGCGGGAAACAGTTCGTCCATGTGCAGGAAGGACCACGCCAAACTGCCCGGCTCCTGCCAGTTCCCGACAGTAACCTCGCTCCGCTCAGCACTCATGCTTGCCATGATCTTCCTTCACTGGATGTGGCGGACTGGCTCAATCGATAACGACGACGGCGCGGCTTGAACCCAAGTCTCATAAAACGAACGACATTCATTTAAGGGTACGCCCATAGTGGTCATAACCGGAAGGCAAATTGGGGGCGGCAAGGTAATCGGCCAGCAGGCGCGTGAGATTGATTGAAAGGTTGACGCCGGAGAGGCATAGGGCGCTGGTTTGCTGCCGATGTCATCGACTCGTTACGTCCGGGTGCCGACTTTGCGGCGACATACCCAGCCCCGAGTCGATTCACACGGGCCAGTACGAAAGAGGCCAAGGCCAAACTTGGAAGGGTCTGGAGCGTTATCGGCCTCCAGACGCTCATTGGACACGTGATGATCCTGGACATCAATCTGGTGACCTTCGAGGACAGGCTCCGAACCATGCGAAAGAGGTTCGGGTGGGTTGAGCGACGCTTCAATTCTGCGATAGGCGATGTAGCCAGGAACTTCAGCTCTTCGCTCTAAACGACCGGGCCCAAGCTGCACAGTTCTGATCCCAGCACTTGGGGGCGAAGAAACGATCCGGGCCGAGGCCAGGAGCAGCCCCTTTTCGGTCACTCCCCGCCCATTCTCGAACGCCGATGACCGGCGCTTCATCGTTCTGTTGGAAGGCGCGGTGCCTTGTGGCAGTCCGGTCCTCGATAGGGCTTGCTTCGGGTCATGCCTCTTCTGTTGTCTCTGCCCATGAGATGTTTCGAGGAGGTCGCAACGCTATGATGCTCATGGTCCCCAGCTTTGGCTTGCTCCGCCACATCCTGCTCGAGCTATTTCGTGGGTTGGGTTGCAGCTGAGTCCGGGAATGTGGTGTCACATGGCGGAATGACGGCCTGCGATGGAGCGGGACTCTCACGCTGTGAAGGGCGGCGGGGTCAGGGTCCTGGCTGGTGGGCCCTCCGCCTGCTGGAATTTCGGGGTTATCCGTCCTCTTCTCTGGCTTGTTCTGATGGCCCCGGTAGGCCATCACTCATTCATGGCTAAGGGTTGGGTTGACGACATCAGTTTGTCGTCCTGGCTTCTCCGCGCATCGCTGCTCCCTGCGGACCAGTTGAGTGCGCGCAACGCCTGTTTGTCCGGCCAAGGGGGTGTTGACACTGTCCACACTTGGTGGACGGCCAGCTGTCCGGCTTGCATCGTGTTCCTTTCCGCTGACTTTGTTGCTGATGGCAGTTCATGCGTCCGGCCCTCCTGGGGTACATGACCTGCGGGGATCCCGGGTGCGGGGGAGTGTGCTGGTGTCGTTGGCAATGGTGCCGTCGGGGGCCGTCACTCGGGTTGACGAGGCCTGTGTGCCAATAGCTGGAAGATCGGGCCTGCTGGGCCCCATTCTGGCGACATCCATGCCCCGCGCCGATCGAAACCCACCAGCCTGTACAGTGTTGCCGCAGGTCAGAGGCGTTTCGGGCTATTCGTGTGGACAAACTTACGATGAAGTGTGGACACGCGGGCGACTTAGCCCTGAGTCCCGGGAACGCCATGCGAAGAACCGGGCCCCCGCCCGGTCCCAGGCTGCTGGGTAGCACCATGAACCGGGACATTACGGCAGCCTGCCAGCAGACACCTTGTCGCGGGCGATCGTCAGTCAGGCGGAACTAAGACTCGTCGCCCAGGGAGTGCAGGAACGCCCTCTGGACCCTATTCGGACGGCATTTGAATGACAGCCTGACGCAGGTTGGGGTGTGCTTCAGGTTGGCAGTGTCCACCTTGACTTAGCGTGCCGCGGGCCGTTCCGGAAACGCGACTAACACCGCAACCGTCACTTGCTCATGGCTTCGTTCGCTAGGACGGCGATTGCCGTTCCGGGGTTGTAGGAACAAAATATTGTCTTTGTGCTGATATCTGACAGCTGTATCAAGAAGCGCGGGTACCAGCCTCGGAGCTGGTACCCGCGCTTCTGTGTGGAGGAACACTTCTAGCGGGTGACTCATGCATCCCGGAGTCCGGCGGGTAGAGAGGAATCTCCGGGCTTTTTTTCACCGATGATGCGTCCTATGAGTGCACCCTCTTCACTGAAAGTGCCAAGGACCGGGAGAATGCCGGCAGTACGATCACTTAGCGACTTCCAACTTGGCGTCCCATTGGTCGAGCTCGGCATCCTCCCAGGAACCGTACGTGGGATTGGGCAGGATGAACCAGTCGTCGCCGAAGTGCTGAGCGTCTTTTTCCACGAACTGCCGCTGCTGGTCTAGATCGGCGTTGGCATAATCCCCAGCGAAGTCATGTAGTGTATCGCCCAGTTGCAGGATGACCTCGTGTTCCTCCTGGATCTTGGTGCGCCGCTCCTCCTTCGACGGGCCTAGCAACATTACCTGGTTCTTCGATACTTGGGGGAAGCCCAGGCGCTTCAGCGAGGCGATGGTGGCATCGAGGTTCTCCTCGGTCCGGTCGGAGAGGTAGTAGATCGAGACACCCATCTCATCGGCATTGTGGAAGAACTCCTTGGCGCCCGGGATTGCCGACGGTGACCCCTCGAGCTCCCACTGGCCCCAAGTATCCCAGACACTGTAGTCGTGGCAGGCGGTCATGTCTCGGGCCAACAGCTCGGTGTTGTCGATCGCGGTCTCGTCCAGATCGGTGATAATCGCGAGGTCATCGGACTTGGCTTGCTTGACCTTCTCCTCGAGGCGCTCACCGGCGATCCGATAGGTCTGTGACTGTAGTGCCTGTGCCTCCGCGCTTTGCTGCTGCCAGCGCAGACCCATTGCGTGCTCCTGTACCGCACAGTTATCGGAGTTGGGGCCCTCCTCCGCGCTTTTACCGCCCTGGTCGGTGGCCGCGCAGCCGGCGACGGCCAGCATGGACACAATGGCGATGCTCGTGTAGGCAATGCTCAAGGATCTCTTCAAGGTGAATCTCCTTGTTCCGTAGATGGACTTGATCAGTTAAAAGCATGTTGTGACGTTTTTGGCTGAGCGTGCTGAGCGCCGCGGGCCTGTTTCAGGCACCGGGTGGTGTCGAGGTTTGTGCGGTGGTCGGCGAAGCTGCATTCTCAAGCTGGGTCCGCCTGTGCCAGAAAAAAGTGGGTGGCCACAAGTTGTTTCTTGTTCCAGGTTTCTCATGCATCAGGATCAAACTCATATGGAGGACAGTAGTGGAGGTTGAACAACCGTTCAATACCCGCGTCAATCCAAAAGAATGCCCGCCGGACAGACTCAGCAGGAAGCGACGCCAAGGGTAAATTGAGACAAGCGACAGTAAGCGTAATGTGAAACTGCGGATTTGATGGGGCCTCCCCGGCAACCGATGCACTCTTCTGCCTTGGAGCGACTGCAGGCTGCGTTGTTGCAGAAAGCTAGCAACGCCAACTCTGGTTGTGGGCCGCTACCGCGTGTGCACTGTAACCAGGCCATCGGGGTTGGCTGCGCCAACCCCGTGAGGGGTTTCCACGGGGAGCCCATTCCGGATCCAGTACTCGATGCCGCCGATCAATTCCCGCACGGGATAGCCCATCTTGGCGAAGGCCAGGGCGGCGAGAGTGCTGCCGTTGCAGCTTGGCCCCACGAGTAAACGACCACGCTCATCCGGAAAGGGACTAATCCGGGAGCCAAAGATGGGATGTCGGCAGTGGGTATGTGCAGGGCGCCAGGAATGTGCCCGTGATCCCAGGACGACTTTCGCCGCGTGTCCACAAGCACAAGCGCGCCGTTAGGGGCGTCGGCAACGTCCATAACGTCAATTTCGAACCTAAGTTTGGTGCGGAAGAATGCCTCAGCCGTGCTGTCCGCGGTTCCCTCGGCTGCACGTTCCTTAGTCATTGGCGGTCTCGTTTCATGTGGCAATGGGGTGACGGCGCCTGATTTCACGATGCCGTCACCTCATTTGGAGTGTCCTTTGGTTGGCTCGGGGGCGTCGCCCAGGCGGTTAGGGTGCCGGTGTACGGTGCGAAGAATGTGACAGATCTCCTGCTGTCCTTCCCAGAGGCCGCGCTCAACCCGAAAATCGCTCTGCTTTGGCTCAATGGCGGCCTAGGCATCCGGATCGATGACGAAGCCGGCGGTCCGTCACTCATCAGCCTGGTCGTGGAGGACGGCAGGATCGCACGGATCTTCGCCATGCGGAACCCGGATGCGCTCGGCCATCTGGGGAGGAGACCCTGCTGACGCGTTAGCCGCTTGGCCGGTGTAGCCGATGCCGACATGCGATAAGTGACGGGGTCTCAAGGGTTTGCCTCGTTTTGGCTTAGGGACGTTGGCCGGGAGCTTTGCGGGATCCCGCGGTCCGGCCGCCCATGGATGCCGGTGGGGCGCTTCGCGTGCCGAGTTGGATCGCGGCGTATCTGTTCCTTCCACTCGACCCCGGACCTCCTCACGGAAGGCGCATAACCTCGAGGTGAGCGCGCCGACATCGGGCTATCCGTCAACCCACTGGCGTTGGGTCCAAGTTGGTGGTCAGCTTATTGCCCGGTGTCCTGGCTGAGTCGGGTTGGTGCCTAGACCACGACCAGACGTTGCCCTATGGTTGGGGCATAAAAGGTCGTTGGCCGGGTGGAGCTCCACGCGGAGGTGCAGCATGGGTATCATTTCGTCCGGCTTCCGGGGACGGCGGTCAGCGAATCCTGCCCTGCCCCCCGGGCAGCATGAAACGCAGGACTTTCCCGTGCTTACGGCTGGGCCCGCTCCGCTTATCCCCATCCTAGAATGGGAGCTCTTCATCGCCGTGGAGGATGGCCGGCGGCTCTCTTGGTCCTGGGATGAATTCTTGGCCTTGCCGCAGGAGAAAATTACCCAAGACATTCACTGCGTGACGAGCTGGTCAAAACTGGGAACAGAGTGGCGTGGAGTTTCATTGGACACGCTCTTCGAAAACGTCGAAACCACCAGCGACTTCGCCACGGCGCATTCCTTCGGCGGCTACACAACCAATGTTCCGCTGTGGGACCTGCTGGGCGGCAAGGCATGGGTGGTGTGGGAATTCGATGGCGAACCACTTGCACGGGCCCACGGCGGTCCGGCACGGCTCTTAGTGCCGCATTTGTATCTCTGGAAAAGCGCCAAATGGATCCACGGTTTGGAACTGACACGGGAAGATGTTCCCGGTTTCTGGGAATCGAATGGCTACCATCTCCACGGCAATCCGTGGCGCGAGGAGCGGTACTCGTGAGGCATGGGCTGTGAGCTCCCTGTGGCATGTCGCTGAAGTGGTTGGCGGGGTCGAGGAAAACGCCACAGCCCGCACCATTCGGCTGCGCGTGGACGGTTTGATGGAACATCTCGCCGGCCAGCACATTGACATCCGCCTCACCGCCGACGACGGGTACACCGCCATCCGCTCCTACTCCGTGGCATCCACCAGCACGGATGAGCATCTGGAAATCACCGTCGACGAGATACCCGACGGCGAAGTGTCGCCCTATCTTGTCCGGGACCTGGCCGTCGGGGACCGATTGGAATTCCGGGGGCCGGTGGGCGGCTGGTTTGTCTGGCGGCCCAGCAATATGAACCGGGTGCAGCTAATCGGGGGAGGGTCAGGCGTGGTTCCGCTGATGTCGATGATCCGCGCCCATCACGCATCCGATAACGCGTCCCCGTTCAGGCTGCTCTATTCCCTCAAGTCCCCCGAGACCGCGCTCTACAGGGACGAGCTGCGTCAATTGGACCAGGAATCGGCAAAGCTGAGGGTCGACTACGTCTATACGCGCTCGACGCCGGAAGACTGGCCGGTCGCGCCGGCGCGACTTACTGCGGACACCCTTTTGGGCAAGATCTTCCCAGCGGAGGAGAATCCGGACGTATTTATTTGCGGCCAAACAATATTCGTCGAGACCGTTGCGGACTGGCTCGTGATGGCCGGCTACTCGCCGGAGTCGATCAAGACCGAACGGTTTGGCGGGACGGGAGGTATCCGGTGAACGGCGCCGACGACTTCGCTGTCCCCGACTCCGAAGACCAGGACATTGCAGCATCAGCCCACGACCCGATTCCATATGTGGACGGCAACGCCACGGCCGGCGCCCTGTCCGAAGTGTTCCGCATCGACATCATCGCGGCGCTCGGACGCTGCAGGCATTGCGGCTCAGTCAGGGCTTTCGGCGAGGCCATGGTCTTCACCGACGCGCCCGGTATCGTGGTGCGCTGCCGGGACTGCCAGGGCGTGCTGCTGAGATTCGTGGAAACACCAACCAGATATTGGTTGGACCTGAGCGGTCTTAGCTACCTGGAGATCGATCGCGAGGGGTAGCCTAAGCCACTGGGTGAATCCTCCTGCACCCCTTGGCAACGCCGACGGTCGACGGGACCTTCGTGGTGCCCCGGCTCCACATTGCCGGGGTTCTGCTCATGCCATCTTCCTTCGTTTCCCTCATGAGATGATCAAAGGAGGCCCCAACTCGATGACGTTCCCCAAATTCAGCCAACGGCATGCTCCGCACATCAGCGCCGTACCAATGTCACACGACGGATTCCCGGCTGCGCCAAGGGAACGTAGTGACACGCGGTGGCATGATGGCGCACGGCGACAATCGCGGCCTCCACGCCCCGAAGGACTGCCGCACTCCACCTCGTCGTGCATGAAACTACGGAATAAAGTCGGGTGTGCACAATGTGCACACCCTGGGCTTCGGATTCGGTTGTACCGGCATCGGACTGGGCCGGATTGGCTATGTCTTCAGGGGAGGGACGGTTTTTCAAGGGTTGGCGCCTGGTTCGAGTCCCACCTCGGGCACAGTGTTTCCGCAGGTCAGTGGCTTTTTTTGCCTCTGAGTGTGCACATTTTGTTCACTTGTGGGCCCCTTCGGGGGCCTTTTTCATTGTTGGCCGGTGGTGTGGCCAGTTGCCTCCTTGCCTTCCTGGATGGACGGGTTGTTGTTCGATACCAGTTCATGGGCGCTCATGGTCCGGCCAACATGATCTGGGAAAAATTTGGTGGGAGCTTCTTTATCGCATCGTTGGGTGTTCACCAGGTTCCTCCTGGTGGGCTTCGCTGGCTGTTCTTCTTCATGGTGGGTGCGGGGGAGGGCGACATGACGTGCGCCCAACCGGTAGGGAAACTTGTGCCGCCGGGCCCTGACGGGCTGTCCGGTACTCCACGACGGCGAGGCAATGTTGGCCTACGTTCTGGCCCCATGATGCTCACCCGCCCTTCTCCCTTGGATCGAGGGTTTTTTCGTTGATAGCTGTTCATTGACGGCCTGCTGGATGACTGCATGACCGAACGGTGAGACGCCGAACCC
>NZ_JBDGML010000088.1:0-4549 GCF_057655195.1 Arthrobacter sp. Soil_N43 | reverse complement strand
CGAGCCTGCTGCTCAGGCCAAGGGAGACCCCGATGACGAAACACCCCGTGATATTCACCAGCAACGTGGCCCACGGCCAGTGGCGGCGGGACGACGGCCGGCCCGCCAGCCAGCCGTCGATGGAAAACCGTATGAGGGCCCCTGCAGTGCCGAAGAGCCCCACCAGCAGCGGTGCCGCGAGTGCCGCCGTCACGGACGGCCAGCCCTTCCGGCGAAGGCCTTGCCGGACCTCCAGCCAGCCGCGGCGGCGCCAAGTCCCAGCAGGACGGAGAGCACAAGATAGGCCAGCCATACGGCATGTAGCCCGCCACGTGCCAGTTGGTCCACCGAGGCGACGAGCGCCGAGAAGGTGGTGAAGGATCCGAGCAGTCCCGGCCCGATGCCGGCACGGACCCAGAAGGCAGTACGCGGCCGGGCAATCCATAGGGTGGTGAGCAGGCCAAGGACGAAGCTCCCGGCGACATTGATTGCAAGGGTGGTCCACGGCACGGCGCCGGCCTGCTCAGGAAACAGCACCCCGAGCCCGTAGCGCAGTTCGGTACCCACCAGTCCTCCCGCAGCGACGGCTGACCAGACCCTCCAGCCGTGGCGTCCGGTGGCCGCCGCCGCGCGTTGGTTCGCTGCGGCCGGGGTCATCATGCGGAGGCGTCCGCCGCCACCGGAAGTCCGGCTGGGCCGGGCCCGCTCACAGGGCGCCGGCCATCTGGCACCCCGGGTGCACCGTATCGCTGTGCACCCACAGTGCGGAGGCGACTTCATCTGCCAGGTCAACCTCGCGGATTGTCCCGTGCCCGGGAGGACCGATGCGCACCACGAGCGCGCCGCCGAAAGGCCTGCGGCCCCTGACTTCCACGTCGGCGTCGAGGTTGATCTCTTCCGAGGCGAGGTAGCGCAGCAGTTCGGGATTCTCGTCGCTGATCCGGGTAATCCGGCCCGTGTGACCCTCGTCGAGCTCACTCATTCGGTGTGCAAGCGGCATGTGCACGGTGCCGTCCGCGGCGGGGATCGGATCACCGTGGGGATCCCGTGTCGGGTTGCCGAGCTTGGCGGCCATCCGCTCGATGAAGGTATCGGAGACCGCGTGCTCGAGGAGTTCGGCTTCGTCGTGCACTTCATCCCAGCTGTAGCCGAGGTCCTGCACGAGGTAGGTCTCGATGAGCCGGTGCCGCCGGACCATGGAAAGGGCGAGGCGCACTCCCTCCGCGGTCAGCGTGATGGCACTGTACGGCTTGTGCAGGACCAGACCCTGGTCCTTGAGTTTGCGCACCATCTCCGAGACCGATGAATTCGCCACGCCGAGGCGCTGTGCCAGCTGCGTCGACGTAATGGGTTTGTCCTGCCACTCCGTGAAAGAGTAGATGACCTTGACGTAGTCCTCGATCGAGGAGGATGGCGTGCTGGTCTTCACGGGTCCAAGCCTACCCGCTGCACGGTCGACATCATGCCTTGACGGCCCGCCACGTCTGGGTGAGATACGGAAGCTGCAGCTGCTCGCCTTCGGCATGCCCCAGATGTTCGTGGAGGTACCAGTCAAGGTTTGCGGTGACCTTGGACCGGGTGGCCGCGTTGGCTGCGAGGTAGTAGCTGCGCGACTTCGCCAGCTCGACGACGTCGGCCGTGGTGACCGGGTCCTCCCAGCGCGTGAGGTGGCTTTCCAATCCGGCGAATTCGGGACCCAGCGGAGGCCGGAAGTGCGGCTTGTGGACGTCACCGGCGTGCATGATGCGCGACAGCCTGTGCACCCAGGGCACAGACGTGTCCAGCTGGTTCCAGATCAGGCCAAGCACACCGCCCGGCCGCAGGATCCTGGCGATCTCGATGCTGGCCCGCTGGGGGTCGCACCAGTGCCATGCCTGCGCCACGGTGACTACGTCGAACGCCGAGCCGGGAAGCCCCGTGTGCTCCGCGGTTCCCACCAGCGCCTCCACCGAGGGGTAGGCGCTGCGGAGCTGCTCCAGCATGTCTGGGGAGGGGTCCACCGCGCTGACGTGCAGGCCGCGTGCCACGAGCAGTGCAGTGTACTTGCCGGTGCCGGCCCCGATGTCGGCCGCCGTCGTGGCGCCGGCCGGGATGAGCCAGTCCGCGGACTCAGCCGGGTAGCCGGGCCGAACACGGTGGTAGTGCTCGCCGCCGTCCTGGAAGCTTTGGCCGAGCTCCTGCCGCCGACCGTGGTCGAGTTTGGGGCCACCGCGAGCCACGCGCCGTCTCCTTAGGGCAGGGTGAAAATTGACCCTTCGAATTTACCGCAAACCCAAGGGCACCGCATGCCGGTGCAGCTCAGCACAGGGTTCAGCTCAGTCCAGGTGCAGCTCAGTCCAAAATGCAGGGCGCAGCGCCTGCGGTGCCGGGGGTGTTCGGTGCCCAACTCGGGTAGACGCGGGCGTCGTTGGACGGAACCCAGCGCCCGGAATCCACCACGTAGTCCCAGCCGAGGCCGCTGCGGCGCAGCTCTTCGATTCCGGCGAGGAGCCGCTGGGCGTCCTCCAGCCGTGACCCGAGGCCGAAGCTGGCACGGAGCGAGCCCGAGGGCAGGCCCAGGCGCTTGAGGAGCGGGTGGGCGCAGAAGCGGCCGTCGCGCAGCCCGACGCCGTGTTCGGCAGACAAGTAGGCAGCCACGAGACCGGCGTCGTAGCCCTCCACTGAAAAGTTGACCACGCCGATGGTGTCGGTGTCCGGGTCCGTGTCCGAGAAGATCTGGTGGACCGTGACGCCGTCGATCTTCTGCAGGCCCTCGACGAGGAAGGACCGGATGGCGGCCTCGTGGCTGTGCCATTGCTCCTGGTCCAGGGCGGCGATCACCTGGGTTGCCCGGGCGAGGGTAGCTGCGCCCAGGACGTTGGGCGAGCCGCCTTCATGCCGCGCCGGGCCGGTGGTCCAGCTGACGCCGTCGAGCCGGGCTTCACTGACGGCGCCGCCGCCAGCAAGGTGCGGTGTTCCGGCGTCGAGCCAGTCGGCGCGCCCCACCAGGACGCCGGAGCCGAAAGGCGCGTACAGCTTGTGGCCCGAGAAGGCGAGGTAGTCGACGTCGTCCGCGGCAATGTCGATGCGGCGGTGCGGCGCGAGCTGTGCAGCGTCCACGACGATCCGGGCGCCGAATTCGTGGGCCAGTCCGGCAAGGCGGCGGATCGGCAGGATTTCGCCGGTGACGTTGGAGGCGCCGGTGACGGCAAGGAGGCTGACGTCGCCGTGCTCGAGTTCAGCCCGGAGGCTGTCGATGGTGGCCTCGAGGGTGCCGGACGCCACCACGCTGCGGTGGGGGACGCCCTGCCACGGCAGCAGATTGGCGTGGTGCTCGATGTCCAGGTAGAGGACTTCCCCGGTGTGGTTGTGGTCCACCACGGGAAGGCAGCCCGCCAGCAGGTTCAGTGAGTCCGTGGTGTTCCGCGTGAAGATTACGGAGTCGTCCGGGCGGCCGCCAACAAAGTCGCGGACGATGTTCCGGGCGTTTTCGTAGACAGACGTGCTGATCTGCGAGGCGTAGCCGGCGCCGCGGTGCACGCTGGCGTAGAACGGCAGGATCTCGTTGAGGTAGGCCGAGACGACGGACAGCGCCGGCGCAGACGCCCCGTAGTCCAGGTTGGCGTAGCGCACGTGGCCGCCCTGGATGAGCGGGGCCTGGATCTCAGCGCCGGTCACTGCCGCCAGCGGCCGTCCGGCAGCGGCAAACCGATCGTCGAGCAGGCCGGTGCCGGTGTTGGAGGAGAAGGTTGCAGTTGTCATGGGACCTCGCTGTGAAAGGACCCCTTGTGACGGGGATCCGCGCTTGCCGGGTCCGTTCCGGACCGGCCTGGTCGTCACCCGGGGCACCCCACCGCGAATGGAGGGTTGCCGGCCAGCAAACCGGGGTTTCACGCTGGCACTCGTGACCTGTAAAGAGCCTAGAACACCGGCTCGCGGATGAAAAAGGCGCGCGCAATTATTAAGCCGTTTGTTACAGCCGCGCGAAATTTGGGCCTCTGGCCGAACATACGACGTCGGACTCCTGCCTGGGGCGGAGTCCGACGTCGAATATTTCCCGAAAGCCTGCCGGGCCGAACTACAGCAGATCGTCCAACTGCGGGTTGAGGCGCTTGAGGACCTCGGAATGAAGGATGGAGTTGGTGGCCAGGGCGTTGCCGCCGAAGGGACCGTCCGTTCCCTCCAGTGAGGTGAAGCGGCCGCCGGCCTCCGTGACGATGGGCACCAGCGCAGCCATGTCGTAGAGGTTCAGTTCCGGTTCGCAGGCAATGTCCACGCAGCCTTCGGCCACCATGCAGTAGGACCAGAAGTCCCCGAAGGCGCGTGTGCGCCAGACGTCCTCGGTGAGGGCCAGGAATTCATCCAGGTTTCCCCGGTCCTTCCAACCGCCGAGGCTCGAGTAGGACAGCGATGCGTCCGAGAGCTTGGAGACGTTGGAGACTTTGAGCCGGGTGGCTGCGGCAAGCGAGCGGCCCATGTAGGCGCCGGCGCCCTTGGCCGCCCACCAGCGCTTGCCGAGTGCCGGTGCGCTCACCACGCCCACCACGGGTACACCTTCGTCGACCAGGGCTATCAGCGTGGCCCAGACCGG
>NZ_JBDGML010000087.1:0-17278 GCF_057655195.1 Arthrobacter sp. Soil_N43 | reverse complement strand
CGAACGAGTTCGCCTCCCTCGGGGCAGACGGCTTCGGCTTCTCCGACACCCGCGCCGCAGCACGCCGCTTCTTCAAGAACGACACCCACTCCATCGTGGTGCGCTCTCTGGAGATGCTGGCCCGCCGCGGTGAGGTTGACGCGCAGGCGCCTGCGCAGGCCATCGAGAAGTACCGCCTGCACAACGTCAACGCCGGCACCACCGGCAACGCAGGCGGCGAGTCCTAACCAGCGGATAGCGCAAAACGACGGGGGCCCTCACCGGAAGGTGGGGGCCGCCGTCGTCGTTCGGGTGCTTTTGCAGCGTTGTGACGCAGCGCAACCGCAGTTGTAGCCTTTACACAAAATGGAGCTTGAACGTCAGGCACCGTATGCTCGATGCATGCCCCAGCCAACCCCCGCCCCCGCAAAGCGCAAACCGGTGTCACGCAGTACCACGCCGGAGAAGACGGAGACCCTGAAGAAGCTCAGGGCGAGTGTTGGCCAGCTGTCCACCACCACCATGCGCCAGCTGGAGAAGTCCCTGCCCTGGTACACCCGGCTCAGCTCTGACGAGCGCTCCGCGCTGGGCCTTGTGGCCCAAAACGGCATCGCCGCGTTTGTCACCTGGTACGAGCGTCCCAGCTCCCCCTCGTGGATCCTTACGGATGTCTTCGGCACGGCCCCCACGGAACTCACCCGCTCCATCAGCCTCCAAAAAGCCCTCCAGCTGATCCGGATCGTGGTTGAGGTGGTCGAGGACCAGGTCCCGGTGATCGCACCGGAAGCCGACCAGCCGTCACTGCGGGAGGCCGTCCTTCGGTACTCGCGCGAGGTGGCGTTTGCCGCCGCTGACGTCTACGCGAGGGCCGCCGAATCGCGCGGTTCGTGGGACACCCGGCTGGAAGCCCTGATTGTGGACGCCATCCTGCGCGGTGAAAACACGGACGCGCTGCGGTCCAGAATCGCCGCGCTCGGCTGGAAGGCCCAGGAACGCTTCACGGTGATGGTGGGCAATTCGCCGTCGGAACCCAGCGCCAGCTACGTCAGCGAACTGCGCCGCACCGCCGGCCGGTACGCGGAGGACGCCCTGGTGGGGATCCAGGGCGACCGTCTCATCCTGATCCTCGGCGGGGTCCATGACCGGGAAACGGCGTATCTCAAACTGAGCGAAATGTTCGCACCGGGGCCCGTGGTGTACGGCGCCGAGGCGAGTTCCCTGCTGGAGGCCAGCGGCTCTGCCCAGTCCGCGTTCGCGGGACTCACCGCAGCGCGGGCCTGGCCGTCCGCCCCGCGGCCGGTGGCAGCCGACGACCTGCTGCCCGAGCGCGTGATCTCCGGGGACGACGCGGCGCGCCGCTCGCTCGTTAAAAACATCTACCGGCCCCTGCTGGCCGCATCCAACGGGCTGGTGGAAACACTGGGCACCTACCTGGAACTGGGCCATTCGCTGGAGGCAACCGCCCGCGAACTTTTCGTCCACGCCAACACCGTCCGTTACCGGCTCAAGCGGGTTTGTGACGTGACCGGCTGGGACCCCCTGCTCCCGCGGGAGGCCTTTGTGCTTCAAGCAGCCCTGGTCGTGGGCCGGCTCTCGACCCCGCCCAAGGCCGCCGCAGAGCGCCAGCCTGGGCGGAATCACAACTGAACCGTTGTAGACTTCCTACAAACTGACCCAGTGAGCTTGGTGTACGCAAACACCCTTGGATCACGCGGTAATTTGGAAAGCTGGTTACGTGCTTGCAATCGTCTGCCCTGGACAGGGCTCACAGACCCCCGGTTTCTTGGCCCCTTGGCTGGAACTGCCTTCCGTAGCAGGCCATCTGGCCTCCCTTAGCGAAATCGCAGGCATTGACCTCACGGCGCATGGGACCACCTCCGACGAGGAGACCATCAAGGACACCGCTGTTGCGCAGCCCCTGATTGTCGCAGCCGGCCTTGTGGCCGCGAAGTCCCTGTTCGACGTCGAACTCAGCTCCCTGCCGGTCATCCTGGCCGGACATTCGGTGGGCGAGATCACGGCCTCGGCACTGGCAGGAGTGCTCACCGAAAAAGAAGCCATGACCTTCGTCCGTGAACGCGCCAACAGCATGGCCGCGGCCGCCGCCGTCACCCCCACCGGTATGAGCGCCGTGGTGGGCGGCGACCCCGCCGAGGTGCTGGCCGCCATCGAGGCCGCCGGCGCCACCCCCGCCAATGTCAACGGGGCAGGCCAGACCGTCGCCGCCGGTACGTTCGACCAGCTCAAGGCCCTGGCAGAAAACCCTCCGGCCAAGGCCCGGGTCATTCCGCTCAAGGTTGCCGGGGCGTTCCACACCTCGCACATGGCACCGGCTGTGAGCGCCCTCGAAGCGCTGCGCCCGGAGCTGCAGCCGCAGGCGCCCACCGTTCCCCTGCTGTCCAACTTCGACGGCCAGGAAGTCACCGACGGCACGGCCGCCGTCGACAGCCTGATCGCCCAGGTGTCGCGCCCCGTCCGCTGGGACCTCTGCATGGAATCACTCGTGCAGCGCGGCGTCACCGGCGTCATTGAACTGGCACCCGCCGGTACGCTGGCGGGCCTCGCCAAGCGCGGGATGCCCGGCGTCAAGACCGTTGCAGTGAAGACGCCCGAAGACCTGTCCGCAGCCCTTGCATTATTCGCAGAACTGGAGGGACAGGCATGAGCGTTCCCACGCTGAAGCAGGCACCCATCAACGAGCACACCCGGATTCTCGGCGTCGGCGCCTACCGCCCCGACGTGGTGGTGACCAACGAGGACGTCTGCCAGTGGATTGATTCCTCCGATGAATGGATCCGGCAGCGTACGGGAATCATCACCCGCCACCGCGCCCCTGCCGACGTCAGCGTGATCGACATGGCTGAAGGTGCCGCGCGCGAGGCACTCGCGAAGGCCGGCATCGAGGCCTCCCAGCTGGGAGCCGTAATCGTCTCCACCGTGACGCACCCCTACGCCACGCCCTCCGCCGCCGCAAGCCTTGCCGACCGGCTCGGCGCCACGCCCGCCCCGGCGTTCGACATCTCGGCCGCCTGTGCCGGCTACTGCTACGGCATTGCCCAGGGTGACGCGCTGGTCCGCTCCGGCACCGCAAAGTACGTGCTCGTGGTGGGTGCCGAGAAGCTGTCCGACGTCATCGACAACAGCGAACGCACCATCTCCTTCCTGCTGGGTGACGGCGCCGGCGCCGTCGTCATCGGCCCGTCCGACACACCGGGAATCGGCCCGTCCGTCTGGGGTTCCGACGGCAGCAAGTGGGATGCGATCGGCATGACCCACTCCCTGCTCGATGTACGCGAGTACTCCGCGGCCCGCACCGGGTCACTCGTGCACGCGGGTTCGCCCCAGGGCAGCGCCCTCAGCCCCGAAGAAGCGGCTGTCAGCGACGCCGCCATCTGGCCCACGCTGCGCCAGGACGGCCAGACGGTCTTCCGCTGGGCCGTCTGGGAAATGGCGAAGGTGGCACAGCAGGCCCTCGATGCAGCGGGCGTCCAGGCCGAGGACCTCGTAGCCTTCATTCCGCACCAGGCCAACATGCGCATCATCGACGAAATGGTTAAGAAGCTGAAGCTGCCCGAAACAGTCACCGTGGCCCGCGACATCGCCGAGGCCGGCAACACGTCAGCGGCCTCCATCCCGCTGGCCACGCACCGGCTGCTGCAGGAAAACCCCGGACTGAGCGGCGGCCTCGCGCTGCAGATCGGTTTCGGCGCGGGCCTAGTATTTGGCGCCCAGGTCATAGTCCTTCCGTAGGAATCCCCCATACCAAGCCGCAACCGCGGTTTGCCCCGTTTCCGGCAGCCCATGCCGGCAATACAAGAAAAGGAGCCATCAATGGCTAGCAACGAAGAGATCCTGGCCGGACTGGCTGAAATCGTCAACGAAGAGACCGGCCTGGCCCCCGAGGCTGTCGAGATGGACAAGTCCTTCACCGAGGACCTGGACATCGACTCCATCTCCATGATGACCATCGTCGTTAACGCTGAGGAGAAGTTCGGCGTGCGTATCCCCGACGAAGAGGTCAAGAACCTCAAGACCGTCGGCGACGCTGTCAGCTTCATCGCCGGCGCACAGGCCTAAGCAGGCTCCAGCCGCACACCGGCTGAATCTCGGTTGGCCGGCCCGCATTCCACTGCTGCGGCCGGCCAGCCGATGCAACACCACAGACTTTTCGAAGACCCCCTCGCACGCCACCCGCTGCCGGCCCCCGGCCAAGAAGCACGGGACAGGCTCGCGCACCGACAGAGAGTGATCCCATGACACGCAAAGTAGTCATTACCGGGCTGGGCGCCACCACGCCCATCGGGGGCGACGTACCCACAATGTGGCAAAACGCGCTGAAGGGGGTTTCCGGCGCCCGCACGCTGGAGGACGACTGGGTCGCCAAGTACGAGCTTCCCGTTCACTTCGCCGCCCGTTGCTCCACGCCCGCCCTGGACGTGCTGAGCCGCGTTGAGGCCAAGCGCATGGACCCCTCAACCCAGTTTGGCGTCATTGCGTCCCGCGAGGCCTGGGCCGACTCCGGCATCACCGAATTCGACCAGGACCGCCTGGCCGTGGCCTTCGCCACCGGCATCGGCGGCGTCTGGACCCTCCTGGACGCCTGGGACACGCTGAAGGAGAAGGGCCCGCGCCGGGTCCTTCCCATGACGGTCCCCATGCTCATGCCCAACGGCGTTGCCGCCGCGGTCAGCCTTGACCTCGGCGCCCGGGCCGGCGCCCACACGCCCGTCTCGGCGTGCGCCTCCGGCACCGAAGCCCTGCACCTGGGCCTGGACCTGATCCGTTCCGGCAAGGCCGACATCGTCATGTGCGGTGGCGCCGAAGCCGCCATCCACCCGATGCCGCTGGCCGCGTTCGCCTCCATGCAGGCCCTCTCCCGCCGCAACGATGATCCCCAGGGCGCCTCCCGGCCCTACGACATGGGCCGTGACGGTTTCGTCATGGGCGAGGGCGCCGGCGCGCTCGTGCTCGAGGCAGAGGAGCACGCCCTGGCCCGCGGCGCACGGATCTACGGCGAACTCGCCGGCACGTCCGTGACGGCCGACGCCTACCACATCACGGCGCCGGACCCGCAGGGCCTCGGTGCTACCCGGGCGCTGAAGGCGGCGATGTTTGACGGCCGCATCCAGGCCGAGGACGTCGTCCACGTCAATGCGCACGCAACCTCCACGCCTGTGGGCGACAAGCCGGAATACACCGCGCTGAAGGCCGCCCTGGGCGGCCATGTCGACAACGTGGCCGTATCCGCGACCAAGTCGCAGATGGGCCACCTGCTGGGCGCTTCCGGCGCCGTAGAGGCGGTCCTCACCGTCCTTGCGGTGCACGAGCGCAAGGCCCCCCTGACGATCAACCTTGAGAACCAGGATCCGGAGATCCCGCTCGACGTCGTCACCTCCGCCCGTGACCTGCCCGCCGGAGACATTGTGGCTCTGAGCAACTCGTTCGGCTTCGGCGGCCACAACGCCGTCATCGCTGTCCGCAGCGTGTGATTGCAAAATGAATACCGAAGAAGCCCCCGCCAGTTGGCGGGGGCTTCTTCGTTGCTATGGAGTAATGGCGCGTCAGCCCACCTGGTGCAGCCATCGGACGGGCGCACCCTCGGCTGCGTGCCGGAAGGGCTCCAGTTCCTCGTCCCAGGCCTCGCCGAGAGCAAGGGAGAGCTCGTGGTAGACAGCGGAGGGATCGCCCGCACCGGACTCGTAGGCGTAGCGGATGCGGTCCTCGGAGACCATGATGTTGCCGTGGACATCCGTCACGGCATGGAAAATTCCCAGTTCGGGCGTGTGGGACCAGCGGCCGCCGTCCACGCCCTGGCTGGGTTCCTCTGTCACTTCGAAGCGCAAATGTGCCCAGCCCCGGAGGGCAGACGCCAGCTGCGCACCTGTCCCCTGCGCGCCGGTCCAGGAAAGCTCCGAACGGAACATTCCGGGCGCGGCGGGCTGAGGGGTCCACTCAAGATCTGTCCGCTTGTCCACGACAGATCCAATGGCCCACTCAACATGAGGGCACAGCGCGGTAGGCGCTGAGTGAATAAAAAGCACACCGCGGGTCATTACAACAGACATTCCATCCTCCATAGCTGTAGGTACGTCTTCCCCAACGACCTGCATGGATGGATATCTGCTGCTCCGGGCGCCGCGTGGTGCCTCGAACTCCTGCCAATCTATGAAACTGTTTGCCCGGCTTGCAAGGTGGCCAAAGGCTTAAAGCACAACTTGAAACTTGCCGGACTTGGCTCTTATTGTGCCGTACCTCGCCTAATTACGCCAGTGGGATTCGGCGCGCCGTGGAGGCACGCCGACGCGGCCGCAGCCTTATGCCCTCGGGTGCGCCTGCTGGTAGCTCTTCCGGAGTCGGTCGACCGAGACGTGGGTGTAGATCTGGGTGGTGGCCAGGCTGCTGTGCCCCAGGATTTCCTGTACCGCCCGAAGGTCGGCCCCTCCGTCGAGCAAATGCGTGGCCGCCGAGTGGCGCAGCGCATGGGGACCGGTTGCGGCGGTATCCCCCAAGGCTTCAAAGAGGCCTTTGACAACGCTCCGCACCTGGCGCTGGTCCACGCGTCCGCCCCGCACTCCCAGGAACAGCGCAGGCCCGCTGCCTGCGGACACGAGCTTCGCGCGGCCGCGGCGAAGCCAATCGTCGACGGCGAGCGCGGCCGGCAGCCCGTAGGGAACCGTCCGTTCCTTGTTGCCCTTGCCGAGAACGCGGAGGGTTCGGCGGTCGGGGTCGAGGTCATCAATGTCGAGACCGGCGAGTTCCCCGACGCGGAGGCCTGTGGCATAGAGCAGTTCAACCATGGCCCGGTTCCGCAGCGCCATCGGAGACCCGTCGTGCGCTGCCTCGTTCAGCTCGGTGAGCAGCCTGATCAGTTGCTGCTGCTGCAGCACGCCCGGCAGCGAGCCTTCAACCTTCGGCGCCTTCAGGCGCAGGGCCGGGTCCGTTGCGATGCGTTCCTCCCTGAGCGCCCAGGCGGTGAAGGTCCGGGCGGTGGCCGACCGGCGGGCCAGGGTGGAGCGGGAGATGCCGGCGTCACTTTGGGCGCCCAGCCAGCGCCGGAGGGTCCCGAGCTCAATCTCCCCGAGCTCGCGGACTCCCTCCGCTGCAGCATGCTCCAGCAGGCTTCCGAGGTCGGAGAGGTATGCACGCACGGTGTGCACCGACCGGGCACGCTCACCGGTCAGATACCGGCCGAAGCTGCTGGCCGCTTCAGCCAGCGCCGGCGGCAGTTCCACTTTGTCCACGCTCTCACTTTCCCAGCAATCGGCCTTCGGTCAAGGATCCCCCGCGGCGAGCCGCGGTGGCGTTGGGGCGCGCGCCTTCAGCCGGCATTTTTGGACCGCTTCCAGCCGCCGTTGCGCGATTCGGCGAGTCCCAGCAGGCCAAGCCTTCCGAGTCCCGCCCGCACCGATTCCGGGGAAAGACCGGCCACGGTGCAGAGTTTCTCCACTGAACTGGTGGACCGCAAGGGCAGCGCATCCAGCAGGATCAGGTCCTCCAGCGTCAGCCCGTCATGGACTGCACTGGCGCCATCCCGCGGATCAGGCAGGAAGTCGCCGCTGGGCGCGGCGAGTTCGGCGACCTCTCCAGCGTCCGTCACACATATGGCGCCGCCATCACGCAACAGCCGGTGGCATCCGGCAGAGTTGGCGCTGTGGACGGACCCCGGCACCGCGCCCACAGCCCTGCCCAGGGACTCCGCATGGTGTGCCGTGTTCAGCGCTCCCGACCGCCATCTGGCCTCGACAACAACAGTCACCGACGCCAAGGCCGCGATGAGCCTGTTCCGCTGCAGAAAACGGTAGCGTGTGGGCGCAGATCCGGGCGGCACCTCGGCGAGGACTGCACCCTGGTACGCTACGGCTCGAAGCAGGTCCTCATTCCCCGACGGGTAGAAGCGGTCCACCCCTCCGGCCATCACGGCGATTGTCGGCATTGACTCCGGGCTGCCGGCCAAGGCGGCCCGGTGCGCGTGCGCATCAATTCCATAGGCGCCTCCGGAGACCACGGTGAAGCCCCGCTGCGCCAGGGAGTAGGCAAGGTCCCCGGTGACTGCCGCTCCGTAGCTCGTGCTGTCCCGGGAACCGACCAGAGCAATCGACTTTGCGGCAGCGGGAAGCTCCTGCTCAACTCCCCGCCACCACAGGCAGATCGGTTCGTGGATGCCCAGATCGCCCAGCTGGCGGGGCCAGAGGTCGTCCCCCGGAATGATCAGCCGGCCGCCCAGCCGCTGCATGGTGGCAAGATCCCGTTCAGGGGCGAGGTCCGGAACCCTGGGCGCCCACCGTTTGAGGGCGGCGCCCAATCCCGCCCAGGATGAGGTGGAGCGATGTTCTGCCAGTACACCGCTGAGTTCCTGTTCAAGTGCGGGACCGTAGCTCAACTGCCCGGTGGCAATGCCCAGCGCATCCAGTGCCCCCGCCACCTGCACCAGCGCCAGTCCCGCCGAATCCTGGGGTTCCATCAGCCGGGACAGGGCGGCCCGCGCGAGTCTCTCGTTCTGCACTTTCGGTCCCTTTCACGCGGCTGCCGAAGCAGCCTGCCGGAGGCTGAGAGCCTGGCCGATGTCATTGACGTCCGGACGTTCCCGGCCGGCAAGGTCTGCCAGGGTCCATGCGAGCCGCAGCACGCGATCGTAGCCGCGTGCTGTGAGCACGCCCCTTGCGAGCGACTGATCCAGAATGCGCGTGGTGGTAGGCGCAAGCCTGAACTCCCCGCGCAGGATCCTGCCGGGAACCTGCGAGTTCGTTTCCATGCCCAGACCGCCAAGCCGCTGCAGCTGGCGCCGTCTAGCTGTCCGGACCCGGCCGGCGACCGTTGCGGTGTCTTCCTCGCCGCCTGCCTGGCCGAAGTCTGCCAGCGAAACGCGCTCGACCTGCAGCTGGATGTCGACCCGGTCAAGCAGCGGCCCGGACATCCGCGCCAGGTACCGGCGGCGCATCATGGGAGTGCACATGCACTCGATGCCCTTGCCCGATGCCTTCCCGCAGGGACACGGGTTGGCTGCAAGAACCAGCTGGAAGCGGGCGGGATAGGCGGCGGTCCCCGCGGATCTGTGGATCACCAGCTCGCCGCTCTCCAGCGGCTGGCGGAGTGCATCGAGCACTCCGCGTTCGTATTCCGGGGCCTCGTCCAGGAACAAAATTCCGCGGTGGGCCCGTGATGCGGCCCCGGGCCGCGGCAGTCCCGTGCCGCCGCCGATGATGGCAGCGGACGTCGCCGTATGATGCGGACTCTCGAAGGGCGGGCGCCGCACCAGCTGCAAGGAGGAAGATGGCCGCGCACACAGCGAATGGATCGCGGTCACCTCCATGGCCGCAGTGTCGCCCAGATCGGGCAGCAGCCCTGGCAGCCGCTCGGCCAGCATGGTCTTTCCCGCACCCGGCGGCCCCGTGAGCAGCAGATGGTGGGCCCCTGCCGCGGCCACCTCCAGCGCCCTGCGCGCATCACCCTGGCCGGAGACATCGCACATGTCGGGGACTGCGCCAAACATGCGGCAGGCTTCTTCGCTTGCCTCCTCGTCTTCCGGTTCGAAATCAAGGGCCAGTTCCTGGGGGTCTGCGCCGAAATCGAAAGCAAGCCGGGCGAGGGTCTTGTAGCCCTGGACCCGTGCGCCGGGTACCAGCTCCGCTTCCGCCGCGTTCGCCCGAGCCACCACGATGTCCGGATAGCCGGCTTGGACAGCAGCCATTACGGCCGGGAGGACGCCGCGGACGGGACGCAGCCTGCCGTCCAGGCCGAGCTCGGAAATGAATACCGTACGGCCGGTTGTCCTGATGTCACCGGCGGCATACAGCGCCGCCATGGCAATGGCAAGATCGAAAGCCGAGCCCCGTTTCGGCAGGGACGCCGGGATGAGGTTGGCCGTGATTTTCCGCCGGCTCAGCGGGATTCCGGAGTTCTGCGCCGCAGAGCGGATCCGTTCCTTGGCTTCGTTGAGTGATGCGTCCGGCAAACCCAGGATCACGAAGGCCGGCAGGGTCTGGCCGATATCCGCCTCGACCTCCACGATGTAACCGTTCAGCCCCACCAGGGCCACCGAGTACGTTCTTCCCAGGCCCACCTACCCCACCCCCGGGAGGTACTCAAGGGTCGGCTCGCACACGCCGTCGTCCAGCACCGCAATGACGTCCACGCGGCGCAGCGGCATCCGGAGCTCGTGGTCACGGCACCAGGCCGATCCCAGCCGGTGCAGCCGTGCGAGCTTGTCCGGGCCCACCGCTTCGAAGGGGTGCCCGAAGGCGAGGGAGCGGCGCGTTTTCACTTCGGCAATGACCAGGGCGTCACCGTCGAGCGCAACAATGTCGATCTCGCCCTCAGGGCAGCGCCAGTTGCGCGCCACGATGAGCATGCCCAGCGATTCCAGGTATTCCGCCGCGAGCTCTTCCCCGCGCCGGCCAAGCAGGTCTTTGGCTTTCATTTTTTACCTCCGCAACCAGACTGCGGGGGCAGCGCCGGCGCCAAAAGACGCCGATCGCGCTATGTGGGAAAAGCGGCGGAACGGACCACTGTGTGGAGGAGGAGTCGGTCAGTTGCCCAGGTCGGCGTCCTTGGGCAGGGCAAGCTCCTCGTTGCGCGGAAGCTCCTCGACGTTGACGTCCTTGAAGGTGATGACGCGGACGCTCTTCACGAACCGGGCGGAGCGGTAGACGTCCCAGACCCAGGCATCCTGGAGCGTGAGGTCGAAGTAGACCTCGCCGTCGGCGCTGCGTGCCTGCAGGTCTACGTGGTTGGCGAGGTAGAAGCGGCGCTCGGTCTCAACCACGTAGCTGAACAGCCCGACGACATCGCGGTATTCACGGTAGAGCTGGAGCTCCATGTCGGTTTCGTAGTTTTCAAGATCCTCGGCACTCATGGTTCCATCTTGCACCATGCAGCGGGCGCCTGCGCACACGGAGCCGGCGCACAGGGGCCTCGGCCGCCGGATTATTCGGCCAGCAGATTCCAGCTGACGCGGTGATACGGGGTGGGTCCGGAGACCCGGATGGCTTCCCGGTGCGCCGCCGTGCCGTACCCCTTGTTGACGTCCCAGCCGAAGGCGGGGTATTCAACGTGCAACTGCTGCATGGTCCGGTCCCTTTCCACCTTGGCCAGAACGCTCGCTGCAGCCACGCTCAGGCACTGCATGTCGGCCTTGACCAGCGTGTGAACGGGAGCATCGCAGCCGGGATCGACCGTCACCTCGTCAAACAACGAGGGCTGCACGGCGGGCGACAGCCAGTTGTGGCTCCCGTCCAGCAGCACCACATCCGGCGTAATTCCGGTGCCGAGGATTTCAAACCACGCGCGGTTGCCGGCCGCCCTCAGCGCCCCCATGATGCCCAGTTCGTCGATCTCCCGGGCAGTGGCATGCCCCACTGCCGACGCAACGCTCCAGGCCCGGACCAGCGGGTCCAGCCGTTCCCGGTCGGCGGCCTTGAGCAGCTTGCTGTCCCGGACATCCGCCAGCAGCTCCATCCGCCGCAGGTCAACGACGGCTATTCCCACGCTGACCGGACCGGCCAAGGCGCCGCGGCCCACTTCATCGACGCCGGCCAGGAACCGCGCTCCCCGGGGAAGGAAGCGCTTCTCGTAGTCAAGGGTGGGTGCAACGGACATCGCTAGCCTCCCGAGGGAACACTCTTGAAGACGTCCGGATAGTTGTCCAGGGCCGCCCAGCGGTTCAGCGGCCAGGCGATGACGGCGGCCTTGCCCTCGACGTCGGCGAGGTCCACGAAACCGCCGTTGGAATCCATGTGGGCCCGGGAGTCGGCGGAGTGGTTGCGGTTGTCCCCCATGACCCAGACCTTGCCTGCCGGGACCACGACGTCGAAGTCGCGCACCAGCGGCACCTCGGCAGGGTTGACGTACTTTTCATCCAGCGGGGCCCCGTTGACGGTGATTTTGCCGTCGGCGTTGCAGCAGGCCACGTGGTCGCCGGGCAGTCCGATGACGCGCTTCACCAGATGCTGCTCCGAGTTGTCCGGAAGCAGCCCAACGAACGTGAGGCCGTCCTCGACCCAGGTGAACGGGCCATCCACTTTCTGCGGCGACGGCGGCAGCCAGCCCTTGGTGTCCCTGAACACCACCACGTCGCCGCGCTCCAGGGCGAACGGCTCCGGAACGAGGAGATTGACGAAGATGCGGTCGTTGACGTCCAGCGTGCTGACCATCGATTCCGACGGGATGTAAAAGGCCCGGAACAGGAACGTTTTGATGAGGAAGGAGAGGACGACGGCGATCACCACCACCGTGGCGATCTCCTTCAGCCACAGCAGGAACGGGTTGCGCGGCGGAGCGGGCTCCTTCCCGTTGCCTCCGGCAGGCGCAGCCGGAACGGGCTCACCCAAAGCATGCCTTCCCTGCCTGGCAGCAGCCTGCCGCGGCTCGGAAGTCCCGGGATCGTTCTCCGGCATTTACTGTCCGTCCTTCGTCGTTGTAGTGGCCACCTGGGGCGGCCGTGCCACTGAGGCAAATCTATCAAGCGGCCAGATGATCTGTACCGGCCGGCCGATCACCCTGTCCATGCGGACCATGCCCCCGCCCGGCGCCCCCAGGAGGCTGCGGGAATCTGCCGAGATCGAGCGGTGGTCCCCCAGCAGCCAGAGCCGTCCTGCCGGCACTGACACACTGAATTCCTGGTCGCTGGGCGCATCTCCCGCATGGACATAGGGTTCCACGATCGGCTGGCCATTTACTGTGAGCCGCTGTTGGGCGTCACAGCACACGATGCTGTCGCCCGGGAGCCCGATGACGCGCTTCACATAGGTGGTGTCGCTGCCTATAACCCCCAGCCAGTGTCCTGCGGAGGCCAGTGCCTCCGCCAGGGGACCGGCGCCGGAGTGCAGCGGCGCGAAGGAACCGCGGCCGTCGAACACCACGACGTCGCCGCGGCGGATCGGCTCCGACTGAAAATCGGTGCGGGACACCAGGATCCTGTCGCCCGTATTGAACAGCGGTTCCATGGAGGCCGAGGGGATGAAATAGACATCCAGCCACAGTGAACGGACCAGGCCGCTAACCAGGACGGCAAGGGCAAGCGCCAGAAACACAAAACGCCAGCCCGGTTTCCCTGGCTGGCGTTTCGTGTGGTCCATGATCCGTATCCTGTGGCGCTGTTGCGGATGGCTCCGGCGCTGGCCGGATACGGGTCAGGGACCCGCCGTGAAAGTCCGAAAAGACTTACTTGGCGGTGCTGAAGTCGCGCTTTTCCTTGATCTTCGCAGCCTTACCGCGCAGTGCACGCATGTAGTAAAGCTTGGCGCGGCGCACGTCGCCCTTGGTGACGAGCTCGATCTTGTCGATGATCGGGGAGTGTACCGGGAAGGTACGCTCTACGCCGACACCGAAGGAAACCTTGCGGACCGTGAAGGTCTCACGGATGCCGTCGCCCTGGCGGCCAAGGACGAAGCCCTGGAATACCTGGACGCGGGAGTTCTTGCCTTCGATGATGTTCACGTGAACCTTGAGGGTGTCACCCGCGCGGAACTCGGGAACATCGGTGCGCAGCGAGGCTGCATCTACGGAATCGAGGATATGCATTTGATCCACTCCTGGTGAACGCCACAGGTCATTCACTTTGGGTCACGGCGGCCAAGCCCGGACTGGCGTCCGGGAATTGCCGCCGAAAGTGTTGTGTCCGGCCCCGCCACTGATTGGCGGCACCGGGTTGCCTTGCTGTTGGCTGCGCTCCCCCTGTGGCAGGTGCGGTGCCCAGCAGACACAAAGACCCATTTTGCCACATCCGGCGGCCTACAACCAATTGCCGGCGGAGCTTTAGGAGGCGGGCTGGGTTCCGGCGTCCGGGCGCCGCTTGAGGTGACCGTCGACGACGTCGTACCCCAGGTCCGCGAGGGCGGTCCGGTCCGCGCGGGGAAGACTGCCGGCGTCGAATGCCTCCAGCAGGTCCGGGCGGCGTTCCGCCGTGCGCCGGTACTGCTCGTGCCGGCGCCACTGCGCGATTTTTCCGTGGTTGCCGCTGAGCAGCACCGCCGGCACCTCCCGCTCCCGCCAGACGGAGGGTTTGGTGTAGACGGGGTACTCGAGCAGGCCGTCGGAGTGTGACTCCTCCACCAGGGATTCGGGATTGCCCACGACTCCCGGCAGCAGCCTGCCGATGGCCTCCACCATGGCCAGGACGGCAACTTCGCCGCCGTTGAGCACGTAATCGCCCAGGCTCACCGGACGCACCGTGAAGTGCTCAGCGGCCCATTCGATGACCCGTTCGTCGATTCCTTCGTACCGGCCGCAGGCGAAGACCAGATGGTCCTCCTCGGCAAGCTCGTAGGCGAGTGCCTGGTTGAAGCGCTCCCCTGCCGGTGACGGCACGATCAGGACCGGCTTGCCGGCATCCGCCGGCCGGGCGGCGGCCACCGAGGCCAGGGCCTGGGCCCAGGGCTCGGCCTTCATCACCATGCCGGCGCCGCCGCCGTACGGAGTGTCGTCCACCGTCCGATGGCGGTCCGTCGTGAAGGTCCGGAGGTCATGGACGCTGAGGTTCAGAAGACCGTCCTGGCGCGCCTTGCCGATCAGCGACAGTTCCAGCGGTGCCAGGTACTCCGGGAAGATGCTGACGACGTCGATTCTCATCTAGGCTGTGGCTCCCGGCTGATCCTCTTCGTCAGCGGAGGTGCTGACCTCGTCACTGCCCTCGTGTTCGGTATTGATCTCGAACAGTCCGGCCGGAGGGGTCACCAGGACATAGCCTTCCTCGACATTGACCTCCGGGACGATCTGCTCCACGAAGGGGATCAGGATTTCCTTCCCGTCGGGCGTTTCCACGACGAGCAGATCCTGTACGGGCATCGTGTTCAGGCCGGAGATCTTGCCCACGACCTCTGAGCCCACGCGGGCTTCGAGGCCAACGAGCTCGTGTTCGTACCAGCCCTCGTCGTCGTCCTCATCGAGTTCCTCGGTCTCGATGAACAGCTTGGCTCCGCGGAGGGTCTCGGCCTCGTTCCGCGTTTCAATCTCCTCGAAGGCGAGCAGCAGGATGTCTTTGTTCCAGCGGGCACTGTGCACGGTCAGGGGGCCTGCCGACGCCGGCTCCACCACGAATTCGGTTCCCGGGACAAAGCGGTCTTCGGGGGCATCGGTGAGTACCTGGACTGTCACCTCGCCGCGGATTCCGTGGGGCTTGCCGATTCGTGCCACCTGAAGCTGCATGTGATCCTCTGTTCCGGAGTGCGTTTCTGAAAGTTTGCGCTGCGCCGTGCTCGGCCAGCGGGCGGTGAAAGCAGTACGGCCCCTCCACCGTTGCTGGTGGAGGGGCCGGACTCAAGACAAGTGTTGCAGGCGCGTTACCGGCGGCGGTCGGTGTCGACGACGTCGACCCTGACCTGCTCGCCATCTGCCAGCGCAGCCACCACAGTGCGCAGTGCGCGCGCGGTGCGGCCCTGGCGTCCGATTACCCGTCCCAGGTCTTCCTGATGAACGCGCACCTCGAGGGTATCCCCGCGGCGGTTGCTCTTCGCGCTGACCTTGACATCCTCAGGGGAGTCAACGATTCCGCGGACAAGGTGTTCGAGCGCTTCTGCCAGCAACTTACTCAGCCTCGGTGGTCTCTGCTTCAGCCTCGGCGGGAGCTTCTGCCTTGGCCTTCTTGGTGATGGCTTCCGGGATGATCACGGAACCCTTTTCCGGGGCGACGAAGGCTTCCTTGGCAACCTTGGTCTTCAAGGTGCCTTCCTGGCCCGGGAGGCCCTTGAACTTCTGCCAGTCGCCGGTGACCTTGAGGATCGCGGCAACCTGCTCGGACGGCTGCGCGCCGACGCCGAGCCAGTACTGGGCACGGTCGGAGTCGACCTCGATGTACGAGGGCTCCTCAGTGGGGTGGTACTTGCCGATCTCTTCGATGGCACGGCCGTCACGCTTGGAGCGTGCGTCCATGACGACGATGCGGTAATACGGTGCGCGCATCTTGCCGAAGCGCTTAAGGCGAATCTTTACGGCCACTTTTGTGGTCACTCCTGTTTCTGAAACGGGCTGAACCCGTGTTTCTGCACCCGTGGGGCGGGCCATACTTGGGGGTTCGAAAGGACAGGATCCAGACGCGGAGAGAGGGGCCACGCAGATCGAGTACCTGTTTATTGTGCCAGATCAGCGGCCCGATTTCGACTTGACACCGGCCTGGGGCTGCAGGGACAGGTCAGGAAGACCAGACGTACAGGCCAGTGCGGCTGTTTTCGTCGACGCTTCCGGCGAGCTCGGCCAGCTGCTGGACGTATTTCCGCGCCTCGACGGCGCCAAAGGGCATGTCGTCCTCCGCGGCCCATCGCTCGGCGACGTCGTCAAGGACGTTGCCCTCACCCTCTGACTCGTAAGTGACCAGCTCCGCCAGGGCGCGGACCATGGCCGGCGGCACGCCGAGCAGCGAGTCGCTGGCGACGTCCACCATGGCCAGTTCGTAATCGGCGCCCGCCGCATGGACGGCCGCTCCGGCGAGGTCGCCGAGCTGTTCGATTTCAAAGTCGCTGATCCCCGGGATGCGCACGCCGGCAGCGGGGGCGGCGGAGCCCGACTCGAGGTCGGCTGCGCGCTTTAGGGCGTCACTGTGCGTGGCAACAAAGATTTCGGTGAAACCCATGGAATTCGTCCTCGTTCCGTCGGAGGCGGGAGCCCGGGCGGCGGCAGCGCCGCCCGGATGTTCGAAATCAGCCTAACCCAGAGACGAGGCGTCCGGCTTAGCGCACGGCGACGCGGATCCGGTTGCGCCACGGGTCCTCGAAGCGAAGCTCCGCCCCCGTGTGGTGGGCAGCGACGCCGGCGACCTTCAGGCGGTCGGCGAGCGCGCCGACGTCGTCCCCTGCCGGGACCTCGATGAGCACTTCGCCCAGCCCGAGGGTGTCCCGGCGCGGTCCGGCGCCGCGGCTGTTCCAGACGTTCATGGCCATGTGGTGGTGGTAGCGGCCGGCCGAGACGAACAGTGCCTGGCCGTGCCAGCCTGCAGTCTTTTCGAACCCCAGCGTCCCGACGTAGAAGTCGTGGGCCGACTGGACGTCGCCGACCTGCAGGTGCACGTGGCCCACGCCGGCCTCTGTGCCCCGCTGTCCTTCCAGCGCACCTTCGGTCAGGTGTTCCTGCAGATACTTCTGCGGCGGCAGGGCGAGGCTGTCCATGACCACGTTGTTGCCGTCCCAGGACCACGCATCGCGGGGGCGGTCCCAGTACAGCTCGATGCCGTTCCCTTCGGGGTCACTGAAGTAGAAGGCCTCGCTGACAAGGTGGTCGGCGCTGCCCGTGAACAACTGCGGCGCGTACTGGGCGGCGGTGGCGACCGTGGCAGCCAGGGCGGCCTGGTCGTCGAAGAGGAGCGCCGTGTGGA
>NZ_JBDGML010000086.1:0-13318 GCF_057655195.1 Arthrobacter sp. Soil_N43 | reverse complement strand
GTCAGAACCCAGGTTTCGACAAGCTCAACCACCGACCCGTAACTTTCTGAAAGGAAACGCCATTGGCCAGCCAGGACTGGGTAGACAAGGACTTCTATAAGATCCTTGGTGTTGCCAAGGACGCTTCCGACGCTGATATCAAGAAGGCCTACCGGAAGCTCGCCCGGCAGCACCACCCGGACACGAATTCGGGCGACGCTGCCTCGGAGAAGAAGTTCAAGGACATCTCCGAGGCCTACTCCGTGCTGTCGGACCCTGATGAGCGCCAGCAGTATGACGCCATCCGGGCCATGGGCGGCGGAGCGCGCTTCGCCCCGCACACTGCCGGGAGCACGGCGAACGGCGGGTTCGAGGACCTCTTCGGCGGGCTGTTCACCGGCGGCGGAGGACGCCATTCCGGTGGCTTCAGCACGGCCGGTGGCATCCCACCCGAATTTGCCGACCTGTTCGGCGGCGGCTTCGGCGGGGCCGGCGGTCCTGCCGGGTACCAGCGTGCGCCGCAGAAGGGCGCGGACCGCACGGCGACCACCAGCATTTCCTTCGCCGGATCCATCCGTGGCACCACCATCGGCCTGCGCGAGCCGGACGGCGAAGTCATCGACGTCCGCGTGCCCGCCGGCATCAAGGACGGCCAGAAGGTCCGTGTCCGCGGCAAGGGCCAGTACGGTCCGGCCGGCAACGGCGACCTCCTGGTGACGGTCAACGTCAAGCCGCATAATTTCTACACGCGCGACGGAGACAACCTCCGCATCCACGTGCCGGTCACCTTCCCGGAAGCCGCTTTGGGCGCCGACATCGAGGTCCCCACCATCGACGGCGAGCATGTCAGGGTCCGGGTACCCGCGGGGACGCCGTCAGGGCGTACGCTCCGCGTCAAAGGCCGCGGCGTCAAAACGTCCAAGGGCGAGGGCGACCTGCTGGTGACGATCGACGTCGCCGTTCCGAAGAACCTGAGCAAGGATGCCGAGGAGGCGGTGAAGGCGTTTGCCGCCGCCACCGCCGGCGCGGATGTCCGTGAAGGCCTGGCAGCCAAGGCACGGCTGTAGAAACGGGCGTCAGCCGTGGACATCAACTTCGATCAGCCGATTTTCGTCATTTCAGTGGCGGCCGAGCTGGCAGACATGCATCCGCAGACGCTGCGGCAGTACGACCGGCTGGGCATCGTCAGGCCCAGCCGTGCGCCGGGTAAGTCCCGCCGGTACTCCCAACGGGACGTGAACATGCTCCGCGAGGTGCAGCGCCTGTCCCATGAGGGTGTCTCGCTCGAGGGCATCAAGCGCATCCTCGAACTGGAGAACCAGGTGGCGGCGCTGCAGCGCCGGGTCGGCGAACTGACCGAGGAACTGGGCCGGCGGCGTGATTCGCTCGACTCCAGGATCTTTGCCGCCGGAGCAGCCGGTGACGTCGTCAGCCTCGCCCGTGGACAGCGCCCCCGGCCGCGCTCCCAGGCAGTGGTGGTTTGGCGCCCGCGCAGCGGCCAGTGAGCGGCGCCGAACGGGGCTAGGAGGCCGTCATTCCGCGTGCCACAATGGGGACGGGCCAGGCCCGGAGCAGCGCCTCGGCCCGGGCAGGAGGGATGCACGGTGGTGGCCTATATCAGGGACTTCGGGCAGCTCGGGCGCGGGGATGTCGGGCTGGCCGGCGGCAAGGGTGCCAACCTTGGCGAGCTGGCCCGGGCAGGGTTTCCCGTGCCGCCCGGCTTCGTGCTGACCACCGCAGCATATGCGGACTTCATCGAGGCCAACGGACTCGCCCCGCGGATTCTCGAACTCGCCACGCTTCCTCCCGGAGCACGCGGGACCGACTACGATAACGCCGCCCAGCGGATCCGGGTGCTGTTCGCCGGAGGCGTGATGCCGGAGGAGGTCGCCCGCGAGCTGCACGAGGCGTACAGCGGGCTCGCCCGGGGGACTGCAGCGCCCGACGGCGGCGGTGCGGACGTGCCGGTGGCGGTCAGGTCCTCTGCCACGGCCGAAGACCTGGCCTCGGCGAGCTTCGCGGGGCAGCAGGACACCTACCTGAACGTCCGGGGCGCTGATGACGTCGCGGCTGCGGTCATTGACTGCTGGGCGTCGCTGTGGAATGCGCGGGCCATGGCTTACCGCTCCCGTGAGGGGCTTGATCCCGCCACGGTCCGCCTCGCCGTGGTGGTACAGCGGATGGTCGAGTCGGACGCCGCCGGCGTCATGTTCACGGCCAACCCCTCCAACGGCCGCCGCGACCAGGTGGTGATCAGCGCCGCCTGGGGCCTGGGCGAGTCGGTGGTCAGCGGTGCCGTCACCACCGACGACGTCGTGTTGGACCCCGCCTCGGGCCGCGTGGAGTCGCGGCGGACCGCGGACAAGGACGTCATGACCGCCTACGCCGAAAAGGGCACGAGGGAGCAGCCGGTTCCTGAGCGGCAGCGCCGCCAGCCGGTCCTGGATGACTCGGCGGCGGCCGCGCTGGCACGGCAGGGAGTGGCCATCGCGGAGCATTTCGGCGCGCCGCAGGACATCGAATGGGCGCGTGCGGACGGCGAGTTCTTCATTGTGCAGTCCCGCCCGGTCACCGCGCTGCCCGATCCCTCGGCCGAGGCCCCGACTGAATGGCCGCTGCCCTATCCGAAGGGCATGTACTTCCGGGCGAGCATTGTGGAGCAGTTGCCCGACCCGCTCTCACCCTTGTTCGCCGACCTCATCGACGGCTCGGTGACGCGGTCGATCAGGGCCCTGCTCGCCGAGGCCGTGGGCGGAGACGTGGTCCGGGAGGGCGACGTCTCGCTGCCCACAATCAACGGCTACGCCTATTACTACTACAGCTCCAGCGGAATGTGGCGGGTGATGGGCAAGTCCCTGACCGCGATGGGTGCGCTTGCCCGCGGCCAGGCGCACATGGGCATCAAGGGGTGGCGGGACCATTCCCATCCCCGGTACCGCGGGCTGGTGCGGCGCTGGGCCGGCAAACCGCTGGAGGACCTTCCCTCCTCCGAGTTGCTGGGCGGGATCTCCGAGCTGCTGGACGCCGGAACCGCCTATTACACGGCGGTGCAGTCCGTCATCCCCATCGCGGCTACCAGCGAGATCATGTTCCGGTCGTTTTACGACCGGCTGGTCCGCCGTGCCGGGGACCCGCCCGGACAGACCTTCCTGCTCGGGTACGACAGCGAGCCCATCCGTGCCGAGAAGTCACTGTTCGACCTGGCGGCCTGGGCGCGCGGACATCCGGAGCTGGCCGCAGCCCTGACTTCCGGACCGGCCGGATCCATTGCGGCGTCCATACGGGCGGGGGAGAGGCCCGCGGGCGTGGACGCTGGGGTGTGGGAGCAGTGGCAGAGGCGCTTCCAGCGGCACCTGGACCGGTTCGGGCACGCCGTGTACAACCTTGATTTCGTCAACCCGGTGCCCGCCGACGATCCTTCCGCCCTGCTGGAAACCCTGAAGTTCTTCCTGCGCGGCGAGGGCCACGACCCGCATGAGCGCCAGCAGCGTTCGGCAGACCGCCGGGAGGACCAGAGCCGGGCGATCAGGGCACGGCTTGACCCCGCCCGCCGCGCGGCGTTCACCCGGCTGCTGCGCTGGGCGCAACGGGCGGCGCCCGTCCGTGAGGATGCGCTGGCCGACGTCGGCCTGGCGTGGCCGCTGATGCGGCGGATGCTGCTGGAGCTTGGGCGGCGGCTGGTCGGCTCGGGCATCATCGCAGACCCCGCCGATGTCTTCTGGCTGCGGCTCGACGAGCTGCGCAATGCCATCGAATTCGGCCTTGCCACACCGGGTGCAGCCATCACCGGTGCCGAACGGCCAGTGCGGGCCGACGCCGTGGAGCAGCGCAAGATGGTGTGGCGCGGACAGCGGAAGGCCGCCGCGCCGCAACTCCTGCCCGAAAGCCGATGGATGGAACGGGCGTTCGGAAGCATGATGCCGGCCCGCTCCCAGGACCAGCGCGGCGACACCTTCTCGGGAGTCGGCGCCAGTTCCGGGCAGGTGACCGCGCCGGCGCGCGTCCTCGGCGGCCCCGAAGACTTCGCCAGCATGCGGCCGGGCGACGTCCTGGTTGCCCGCATGACCACGCCCGCCTGGACGCCGCTGTTCGCCATGGCCTCAGGCGTGGTCACCGATGTGGGCGGCCCGCTGAGCCACAGCTCGATCGTCGCCCGGGAATACGGCATCCCCGCCGTTCTCGGCACCGGCGTGGCCACCCAGCGTCTCGCGAGCGGCCAGCAGGTGAGGGTCGACGGCGATGCAGGCACCGTCACGGTCGAGCGCGCCGAGGCGTGATCCGGGCAGAGGGGAGGCGCATGCACCCTCTGTGTCAGCCCGGAGTAAGGACGCAGAACTCGTTACCCTCCGGGTCGGCGAGGCACACCCATGGCACATCGCCCTGGCCGACGTCGGCGTCAGTGGCGCCCAGAGCACGCAGCCGGGCCACCTCTGCCGCTTGATCGTCACCGGGATATGGCCTCAGGTCGAGGTGGATACGGTTCCACACGGTCTCCTCGCCGGACGTACGAAGGAGTTCCAGATACGGCCCGACACCCTTGGCCGAACGCAGCCGCGCATGATCGTCGGTCACCTCGTGCAGCGTCCAGTCCGTAGCCTCGCTCCAGAACCGGGCCATGGCCCGCGGATCCGCGCAGTTGACCACCACCGTGGCGATCGGACCAGTGTCCCGGTAGATGGGTCGCGGCTCCAGCACACAGAACACATTGCCCTCCGGGTCGGCCAGGACCGTCCACGGCACATCTCCCTGGCCCACGTCTGCTGGCATCGCACCGAGCTCCAACAGGCGCGCCACCAGCTCCGCTTGATGGGCCGCAGAGGTGGTGGCTAGATCGAGGTGCGCGCGGTACTTCACTGTCTCGGGGTCCGGAACGGTGACGACGTCGACGCAGACGGCGGTGGGGTCCGGCCAAGCGAAGCCCACGGGCTCAACATTGGTCACACCGGGCCCCTCGCTGGACACACCCCAACCGAGCACCTCCGCCCAAAACCGGCCGAGGGCCGAGTCATCCCGGGCTTTGAAATTCACCTGAACAAGTCGCAGCGCCATACCGCCCGACCCTAGCGCATACCCGGTCGGGGAGGCACTCCCTAACGGAGGGTGGCCGGCGTTAGCGGCCGGACGGGGGTGCCGTCCAGCCAGGCTGCCACGTCCTCGAACGCGCCGCCGAAGAATGCCTGGTAGCTTTCCCGCGTGACATAGCCAAGGTGGGGCGTCAGGAGTGTCCGCGGCGTGTCCAGGAGCGGGTGGCCCGGCAGCAGTGGCTCCTGGTCGAAGACATCCAGCGCGGCACCGCGGATCCAGCCCTTCCGCAGCGACGTGACAAGTGCCTGCTGGTCAACGAGGGGCCCTCTGGCGGTGTTCACCAGGACGCCGTCGGGGCCCAGGAGCCGCAACTCCCGTTCGCCGACCGTCCCCTCGGAACGCGCCGACAGGCGCAGATGCAGGGACACGACGTCGGACTTCTGGAAGAGCTCATCCTTGGTGACTTTGCGCGCGCCGGCCGCGGCGGCTGCCTCTTCCGTGAGGTTCTGGCTCCACGCAAGCACGTCCATCCCGAAGGCGCGGCCGTAGGCGGCGATGCGCTGGCCGATCTTGCCAAGGCCAACGATGCCGAGGGTCTTGCCGGACAGCTCGAAGCCGACCGTCCGCTGCCAGCCGCCTGCCCGCAGGGTGTTCTCCTCCGCGGTGATGTGCCGGGCGAAAGCCAGCAGCAGCGCCCAGGTCAGTTCGGGAGCTGCGGTTGGTGAGCCGCCGGTTCCGCACACCGTGACGCCGTGGTCGGTGGCCGCCTGCAGGTCGATCGAGGCGTTCGCTGCGCCCGTGGTCACCAGCAGTTTCAGCCGGGGCAGTTGCTCGATGACAGTGCGGGGAAAGGGCGTGCGTTCCCGCATCGCGATGATGATGTCAAAGTCCGCCAGGGCCGCCACCACTTCGGCGTCGGACGGCAGATGGTGGCGCAGCACAGTGACGCTGACCCCGCGCTCGGCGAGGGAGCTCCACGGGGCGAAGTCCTCCGCGACGCCTTGGTAGTCGTCCAGAATGGCGAGGCGGTGCTGTTTCATGGCTTTCGGGTGCGGTCCGGGCCGGCGTGGTGCCTCCGGGCGCGGCGGAAGAGCGTCACGCCGTCGCCGTGAAGAAAGAGTGCACGTCCTTGTCCGCCGTCCTGGATGATCCAGATGACGCTGCCGTCCGGAGCCCGCATGTCAATCCGGCCAGAGGCGACGCGCCCCTGGCGGTGGATTTCCACCTTGTCACCGGGGGAGAGCGTGGCCCAGTTGGCTATGGGTTCCGGGGACAGCCTTCCTGCGGCGGCACGGGCATCGGGGGCGCAGACAGTCATGGTGGTCCTTTCAACGTGCGGATGGTGCAGACCCGAGGGCCCGGAAACCCAACGGGTCCGGACCCCCGGTCTGCGACGTACTGGATTGGTGCGTGATTAGGCGCCGGCCTTGACCGCCAGCACAGGGCAGGACGCTTCGAGCAGGATCTGCTGCGCCGTGCTGCCCATGATCAGTTTCCCCACGGGAGTGCGCTTTCGAAGGCCAATGACGATCAGCTCCGCCTGGTATTCCTCCGCGGCATCGAGCACTTCGTTGGCGGCGTCGTTCCCGCGAACCGGCTGGAGGACGAGGTGCTCCACTCCCTCCTTCTCCAGCCGCTGGGTGACAGCTGTGAGGTCCTCGGCCTGGACGTACCGTTTGTCCACCAAGGCGTCGCCGCGGGAGGAATTGACGATGACGAGCCGGCTTTGGTTTTTCTGGGCCTCACTGATCGCCCGGTTGAGGGCGGCTGCCCCCTCCGGCGTGGGAACGTAGCCGACGATGATGCTCACGATTTCTCCTGTCCATGGTTGGCGTGCGTGGTGTCTGCTGCCGTTGGACGGTCCACAGCCGGACTGTCCACAGCCGGACTGCCTGCTGCGGGGCCGCCGGGGACTGTACCGCCCGCAACCGCCGCGGCGGGGCGGGGGCGTGCACGGCGCCATGCCTTGAACAGCAGCGGCCAGAGCAGGACGAGGGCCACGATGATGTAGACGACGATGGCAATCGGTTCGCTCCAGAGGCCGGAGACGTCGCCGGCGCTCAGCTGGAGCGTCTGGCGCAGCTGCTTTTCAAGGCGCGGTCCGAGGATCACACCGAGGATGAGCGGCAGGACAGGCAGTCCGTAGCGGCGCATCATGAAGCCCAGCGCGCCCAGAACCAGCAGGATCACCAGGTCGAATGCCTGCAGGTTGACCGAGTAGGCGCCCAGCGTCGCGAAGAACAGGATGCCGGCGTACAGGTACGGGCGCGGCAGCCGGAGCAGCTTCGCCCAGACCGGTGCCAGGGGAAGGTTCACCAGCAGCAGCAGGAAGTTGCCGATGAACAGGCTGGCGATCAGCGCCCAGACCAGGGGTCCCTCGTTTTCGAACAGGAGCGGTCCGGGCTGGATGCCGAACTGGACGAAGGCGGCCAGCATGACGGCGGCGGTGGCGTTCGTCGGCAGGCCGAGGGCGAGCATCGGGGTCAGGGTGCCCGCCGCTGCGGCGTTGTTGGCCGCTTCCGGGCCGGCCACGCCTTCGATGGCGCCCTTGCCGAACTCCTCGGGGTGCTTGGTGAGCCGCTTCTCCGTCACGTAGGAGAGGAAGGTGGGGATCTCGGCGCCGCCTGCCGGCAGCGCTCCGAAGGGGAAACCATAGGCGGTACCGCGCAGCCACGGCTTCCAGGACCGCTTCCAGTCCTCCTTGCCCATGAAAGGCCGGCCAACGGGGATGATCTGCAGCGGTGTGCGGCGCAGGTGCGCCGCTACCCACAGGGCTTCGCCGACGGCGAAGATCGCCACGGCCACGACGACGACGTCGAGTCCGTCAGACAGCAGCGGCAGGCCGAAGGTGAGGCGGGCCTGGCCGGAGACGATGTCAAGGCCGACGAGGCCGATGGCCAGCCCCAGGCCCAGGGACGCGAAGCCGCGCAGCCGGGAGGAGCCCAGGACGGCGGTGACGGCCAGCAGGGCCAGGACCATGATGGCGAAGTAGCTGGGTGAGCCAAGGCTCACCGCGAACTGGACGACGATCGGTGCGAAGACCACCAGGAGGGCGGTGCCGATGGTGCCGGCGACGAACGAGCCGATGGCGGCCGTCGCCAGTGCCTGGGCCGCCTTGCCGGCCTTGGCCATCAGGTTGCCCTCAATCGCGGTGATGACGGAGGACGATTCGCCCGGGGTGTTGAGGAGGATTGACGTGGTGGAACCGCCGAACATGCCGCCGTAGTAGATGCCGGCGAACATGATGAAGGCGCTCGTCGGTTCGAGGACCGAGGTGACCGGGAGCAGCAGCGCCACGGTCATGGCCGGCCCAATGCCGGGAAGGACGCCGACGGCGGTGCCCAGGAGGACGCCGATCAGGGCGTACAGAAGGTTCATGGGGGTCAGCGCCGTCGCGAACCCGTCCATGAGTGAGGACAGGATGTCCATCTAGAGAATCCCTTCAAGGAGCCCGGCGGGGAGGGCGATGCCCAGGCCGAGGTAGAAGCCGTAGAAGGTCAGGAGCGCCAAGGCCAGGGAGATGAGTCCGTCGCGGACGTAGTGGCGGCTTCCCAGCGCCCAGACACTGCCCCAGAAGAGCACGGTTCCGGAGATGACCCAGCCGGCCCAGTCGATCAGCAGGATGTTGGCGATGAAGGCCAGAGCCAGCGGGAGGACGGTCTTCCAGTCGCTCGGGTGGCTCAGATCGACGTCCTCGCCGGCCTCGGCGTCGGCGTGGCCGCCGCGCAAGACATTTACCGCCAGCATCACTGCGCAGACCAGCAGGAGTGCTCCCACAATGACGGGCAGGGCCTTGGGGCCCACCGGGTCTGACTGGGAGTAGGGCACGACCAGGCGCACGGCGTCGAAGAGGACGAAGGCGCCGACCGCCCCGAGCAGGGCTGCGACGCCCAGCTCGGAGCGGCCTTTGAGGCGGGAGGACAAGGAGGTCACGCCAGGCCGAGCTTCGTCAGGACATCGGCGACGCGCTTGTCCTGGTCGGTGAGGAAGGTCTTGAATTCATCACCAGTGATGAAGGCGTCGGTCCAGCCGCGGGTCTTCAGGGTTTCCTTCCACGATGCCGACTCGTGCATCTTGGTGAGGGTGGCGATCAGCGCATCACGGTCGGCATCGCTGATGCCTGGAGGGGCGACGATGCCGCGCCAGTTGGTGAAGACCAGGTCGATGTTGGATTCCTTGAGCGTGGGGGCGTCGACTCCTTCAAGCCGGTTCTCACCGCTGGTTGCCAGGACGCGGACGGATCCGGACTTGATCTGCTGAATGAACTCGCCCGCTCCGGAGGCCGCGAAGCCCAGCTTGTTGCCGAGGATGGCCGGCAGCAGGTCCCCGCCGCCGTCATAGGAGACGAAGTTGACCTTGGTGGCGTCGATGCCCACAGCACCTGCGAGCTGCATCGGCAGGAGGTGGTCCGGGCCGCCCGGCGAGGAACCGCCGCCGACGCTGACCTTGGAGGGGTCCGCCTTCCATGCAGCCACAAGATCGTCAATGGTCTTGTACGGGGAATCCTTGGAAACCATGATGGCGCCCGGCTCTTCGATGAGCTTCGCCAGCGGAGTGGTCTCGGTGAGCTTCGACTCGGACTTGTTGGTGTAGCTGGCTCCGACGACGCCGAGGCCCATCAGCATGGTCAGGTCGCCGTTGCCCTTTTCGTTGACCACGCGGGCCAGTCCGACGGTGCCGCCAGCGCCGGCGAGGTTGAAGACCTCGGGGTTGGTGGCGAGTTTCTCATCCTCGAGAACCTTCGCCGCGGCGCGTGCCGTGGTGTCGTAGCCGCCGCCGGCGGTGTTGGGCACCATGATGCGCAGCCCGGTGAGGGGTCCGCTGCTTGCTCCGGTGGTGGTGGGGCCGCCCTCAGTCTTGCCTGTCGCCCCGCAGCCGCTGGCCATCAGTGCGATGCCTGCCGCAACTGCTGCTACGCGCAATGCGCTGAATCCGCGCATGTTGTTCCTCTTCTCGTTTGGTCCGTTTGAGCGGTGTTCTCCGATGCTATGGCTGAAAGTGACGCGGCTCACTCTTGTGTAACCAGAGAACGTTAAGTTCATTGCGTTCACGTTTCCGGGGGCGCACTGGTGGCAAACGGAGGCACACACCGGCCCAATCGGGGCCCGGCCGCCGGCTCAGGGGAGCGCGTACACGCGGCGGGCGTTGCCGTGTGCGACGAGTTCCACGATCCTGCGGGCGTCTGCCTCTGACCAGTCGTCGTCGCCTATCCATTCGCCGACAAACCTGGTGACGGCGTTGCGCCACAGTCTCGCTCCGAGGTAGTGAAGTTCGGCCGGGCCGTATGCGTCGGAGGAGTACAGGATCTTTGTGAAGGGAGCCAGTTCGAAGGAGCGGGCCACCAGCTCCCGGCTCCGTGCTCCGGTGAAGTTCACGGCCAGGCCCACGTCGAGGTAGACGTTTTCAAAGGAGTGGGCCAAATAGCCGGCCTCGCGCTCGAAGGGGTAGCAGTGGAGCAGCATGATCGGCGTCTCCCGGACGCCGGGGGACCTGAGGAAGTCCAGGAGGTACAGCGGATTGGTCTTGTGGAGGTCCAGGTCGCGGTCGCCGAATCCGACGTGAAACTGTAGCGGAAGCTTCAGCGACACCGCCGCATGGATCCCGTGGGCAATGAGTGTCACGTCGGTCAGCTTCGCAGTCGTGCCGCCGCCCAGGTTCTCCTGCCAGCGGCGGGCTGCTTCTGTGACCGCAGCCGGCATCGGCCGGCTGAGATCCTGGTCGAATCCTGCGCGGTAGGCAAGAACCGTTTTGAAGCCCACAGCTCTGAGGGCAAGGTTTTGAAGCCGTTGACAGAACTCTTCGGCGTAGTCTGCCGGGTTGGCGATCTCCGTGATCAGCCCTTCGGCGACCACTTCCAGCCGGACGATCTCGTGGATTCGGCCGCCGGAGGCGTCGGCCATGCCAGCCGGGCCGAGGTAGTCGGCGGAACTTAATCCTGTATCGATCAGCCAATCGCTCACCCCGGCAGCGCGGGTCATGCGCCGGCTGACCTCGAGTTCGCCAAGCTCGCAGCGCCGGCTCCAGTAGTCCGCCGGCGACGCGTGCCGCGGCAGGTCAAGAATGCCGCTGCACCAGCGCCGGATGGCGAGCCCGAGTTGCGTGGTGTAGGAGTCCCCGGGGTGGGTCAGCGTTTCAGTGTTCCCCTCGTTGAGTGAGTTCTGAAAGCGTGCCTCATCGCCGTCGGCCTGAAACGCGCCGTGCACATGATGGTCGATAAGGGCGACTTGTTCGATGAAGTCCGCGAAGGAACCGCCCGCCATCAGATCGACCAGGCAAGTCGAAAGCGTTCGGCAAGCTCGGCTGGCCCGAGGTCCGCGGAGGTCCGCTGTTCATAGCGCCGGACGGCCACCGTGGCATCAACGATCGCGTCGCCGAGAAGCCCGCGGGCAAGGCGTGACTTGTCCAGCGTGTCGATGATGGCGGCGGGGGAATCGGAGAGGAGACGGATGTTCGCCTGCTGCCGCTCGTCTTCCGTAAGCCTTGCCGGGTCACCGGGAATCTCTGCCGGAAGCCTTCGCCCGCTGCGGATGCCGTCAAGCGCGAGCGCAAGGATGGCTGCGGAGGCCAGGTACACGTTTGCCGACGGGTCAATGATTTTCACCTCGACGTTGGCTCCGTGCGGATTGCTCGTGCCCTCGTTCAGAAAGCGCACCGAGGCTTCCCGGTTTTCCAGGCCCCAGCACAAGTAGGCGCCCGACCACGTGCCGGGTGCCAGCCTGCTCCCGGACAAAACTGATCCGGTGAGGAAACCCTGGATATCGGGGAGCCCTGCGATGATTCCTCCGATGGCCGCGCCTCCCTCGGAGGAGATGCCGTGCGGTCCGCTGCCGCCGGAGAACAGCGGCCGGCCGTCCTTATGGAGCGAAAAGTGCTGGTGGGCGCCGTTTCCGACCGTGCCGGGAAAGGGCGAGGGGGAGAACGAAGCCTGCATGCCGTGGGCCCTGGCGACGATGCCCACGATGAGCCTGGCTAGGACCGCGGCGTCCGCGGCCTGAACGGGCGAGGCCGGTGGAAGGGAGAACTCGAACTGGTTCCTGCCGTACTCGGCGTGGACCTGCTCCACGGGAATGCCGGCCTGGTTCATCGCTGCCAGCAGGCCGTCGAGGAATTCCGATCGGTCCAGAAGGCCGGTTGCCCCGTACGGAACCCAGGGCGTGTTGTCCAGCGCTGAGCCGTCCGGGGAGACGAGGAAAAATTCGAGCTCGTGGCCCACGAGCGACTGGTATCCGGCAGCCTCGAGACTCGCGTCGACGCCGGCCAGAAGCCCCCGGGCGCAGGCCGGAGAGGCGGCGCCGTCCTGTTCGAAAAGGCTGCCCGGTGCCCAAGCCCGGCCACCCGGCAGGACACGGAGCCCCGCGATGTCGATCCTGAGGCGCATATCGCCGACGGGCGTGATGCTGTCCGTGAACGCTATCCCGCCGTCGATCGTGAAGACGTGCCAGACGGGGGCGGCGCCCATCCCGGATTGGTGGAAGGCGCCGAGCCGGGCCAACGGAACGCTCTTCGCCAGCGTGAGGCCCGACACATTCACCACCGTGCCGATCACCGTGCGCACGCCCGCCCCCTGGAGCTCGCGTTGTGCCCTTGCCGCGGCGGATTCGTCGGCTGAGGTGATTTGCGTCATGCGCCTATCATGCGGTGCCTCACCGTCCAAGGAAAGGTTCACGAATGTGCTGACTCACGGAACAGAGCGCCAGGGCCGATGTCCTGAGTAGCCGGGACAGGGTCAGCGCGTGACCCTCCGCCTCCCTGCCAGGCTTTCGGCGACGCCGATCAGCAGAACCGCGGCGATCACGGCGACGACGAAACCCAACACATTGAGCTCGAAAACGTTTCCCGTGCCCAACAGGCTCGCGATGACCCCTCCGATAACTGAGCCCGCGAGTCCCAGCAGCAAGGTGGCGAGCAGCCCCAGATTCTGCTTTCCGGGCTTGATCAGGCGCGCCAGCGCGCCAATGACAAGTCCTGCGATGATGAATCCAATCATGGCTGATGCTCCTTAGTAGCGGTTCGGGTCGTTGGGGCGTTGCCGTGCCTGGCGGGCGCGCAGCACGCGGGCGATGATGGCCGGGAGCAGGGCAAACAGCAGTTTCTTCATGGTGGTCTTCCTTTGTCGGACTGGTGCGGGCCGGCCACCCGGGGTGGGGGCGGCCGGCTGCAAAACCCAAGGGGCTTTAGGTGTTCTGGACGTGGTCCTTGGCGTCCGTGGCGCTGGCCTTGACGTCGGAGACGGCTGTCTGGCCTTCTCCCTTGACGTGCTGGGCGGCGTCGGTTGCGGTGGCTTTGACGTTTTCCATGGCTTCCTGGGCGGGTT
>NZ_JBDGML010000085.1:0-22643 GCF_057655195.1 Arthrobacter sp. Soil_N43 | reverse complement strand
GGACCAGCGGGGTGTTGAGCCGACCAAGGTAGAGGCCGCCGTCCTGCTCGGCCACGACGTCAAGGCCGAGGGCCCTCTGGTAGTAATCGGTCATGAGCTTCATGTCTCCGACCTTGAGCATCACGGTGCCCATGGTGAGATCGGCAGGAAGAAGATCTTGGCTGCTGGCTGCTGGTGTCATGTGAGTACTCCCGACTCCCTCGCCACCGTATTTCGATGGTCTCTATACATCTAAATTACTTGAAGCTTCAATTTATTCCTAGCGGACGACACTCCCCCGCAACACGACCGCCTGCAGATGCCTGATGGTCCCGGGCGTTGCCCGCGGATCTTCCGCGCACACCACCACATCCGCGCTGGCGCCCTCGGCCAGGCCGTCCGCCCGCAGCCACCGGCGGGCCCTCCAGCACGCAGCATCCACAGCGGCCGCCGCGGGGAGCCCCGCAGCGTGGAGCGCGAGGATCTCATCCGCGATCCGACCGTGCCTGATCACGCTGCCCGCGTCGGTACCGGCGAAAATTTCCACGCCGGACTCCCAGGCTTCCCGGACCCGCTCGTTCCGGCGTTCCCACAGCGCCCGCATGTGGGCCGCGTAGCGGGGGAACTTGGGCTCTGCCTGGGCGGCAATGTCTGGGAACGTCGCGATGTTGACGAGCGTGGGCACGATCGGCACGTTCTGTTCCACGAACCGCGGGATGTGCCGCGGCAGGAGCCCCGTGGCATGTTCAATGCAGTCGATTCCGGCGTCCAGCATGTCGTCGAGGACGTCCTCACCGAAGCAGTGCGCGGTGACCCTTGCGCCCTCGTCATGGGCAGCACGGACCGCGTCCCGGACAGCCGCGGCCGGAAACGACGGCGCAAGGTCGCCGGCGTCGCGGTCGATCCAGTCGCCCACCAGCTTGATCCAGCCGTCCCCGGAACGCGACTGCTTCCGGACGGCCTCCACCAGGTCCTCCGGCTCAACCTCGATGGCGAAATTCCGCAGGTACCGGCGGGTCCGGGCGATGTGCCGTCCGGCCCGGATGATCCTCGGCGCCTCCGGGCGCCGCTGCAGCCACCGGGTGTCACTGACCACTCCGGCGTCCCGCACCAGCAGCGTGCCGGCGTCGCGGTCGGTCATCGCCTGGGCATAGGCCACGTCGTCGTCCACGGCGCCCGAAGGCCCGAGCCCGATGTGGCAGTGCGCGTCCACGAAGCCGGGCAGCACCCAGCCGTCGATGACCACATCCGGGCTGCGGCCCGGACGGTGAAAGGTCAGCTTGCCGTCCACGGCCCACAGGCCGGTCCGTTCCTGGTCCGGGCCGGTGAGCACCGTCCCGGTGAATTCGGTGATGCGCGCCATGAATCAAGCCTGTCACATCAGGGGTGGGCGGGCACCGGCACGCCGCCCTGTGGTAGCTTCGTCTACGACCACACGGGTGCCCCTGCAGGGGCTGAGATCGGGCTAGCGCAGCCTGCGACCGTTGAACCTGTCCGGGTAATGCCGGCGAAGGAAGTGAGCAGTAAATGAGCACCCAGAAAACACAGCTGATCCCTGCCCAAAACGAAACTGCCCGTAACGAGGCAGCGCAAGGCGGGACCGGCGAAGACACCACCCAATCGCTGAAGTCGCATTCCCTGGCGTACATCGAGGGCGACGGCCTCCGCGTTCCGGTCACGGAAATCGCCCTGGAGCCGTCACCCAGCGGGGAACAGAACGAGCCGTTCCGGGTCTACCGGACGGCCGGTCCGGGCAGCGACCCCGTCGTGGGACTTGCGCCGTTCCGCGCGGAATGGATTGCAGCCCGGGGCGACACCGAGCCCTACAGCGGCCGGGAAAGGAACCTGCTCGACGACGGCAAGTCGGCCGTGCGCCGCGGTGCGGCGTCCGCGGAGTGGAAGGGCGCGCAGCCGGTGCCCCGCCGCGCCGTCGGCGGTAAGACGGTAACGCAGATGCACTATGCCCGGCAGGGCATCATCACCCCGGAGATGCGGTTCGTGGCGCTCCGGGAGAACTGCGACGTTGAGCTGGTCCGCAGCGAAGTGGCGGCCGGGCGCGCCATTATCCCGAACAACATCAACCACCCCGAGTCCGAGCCAATGATCATCGGCAAGGCATTCCTGGTGAAGATCAACGCCAACATCGGCAACTCGGCCGTAACGAGCTCCATTGCCGAAGAGGTGGACAAGCTGCAGTGGGCCACCCAGTGGGGCGCGGACACCGTGATGGACCTCTCCACCGGCGATGACATCCACACCACCCGCGAGTGGCTGATCCGCAACTCACCGGTCCCCATCGGCACCGTCCCCATCTACCAGGCGCTGGAAAAGGTCAACGGCGAAGCCAACGCCCTGACGTGGGAGATCTTCCGCGACACCGTGATCGAGCAGTGCGAGCAGGGCGTGGACTACATGACCATCCATGCCGGGGTCCTGCTGCGCTACGTTCCCCTGACAGCCAACCGGGTGACCGGCATCGTCTCCCGCGGCGGCTCGATCATGGCCGGCTGGTGCCTCGCGCACCACCAGGAGAACTTCCTGTACACCCACTTCGACGAGCTGTGCGAGATCTTCGCGAAGTACGACGTCGCCTTCTCCCTCGGTGACGGCCTGCGGCCCGGTGCCACCGCGGACGCCAACGACGCCGCCCAGTTCGCCGAGCTGGACACCCTGGCCGAGCTGACCCAGCGGGCTTGGGAGTACGACGTGCAGGTCATGGTCGAAGGGCCCGGCCACATCCCGTTCCACCTGGTGCGGGAGAACGTGGAGCGCCAGCAGGAGCTGTGCAAGGGCGCCCCGTTCTATACGCTTGGGCCGCTGGTCACGGACATCGCCCCGGGCTACGACCACATCACCTCCGCCATCGGCGCCACGGAAATCGCCCGCTACGGCACCGCGATGCTCTGCTACGTGACGCCCAAGGAACACCTGGGCCTGCCGAACAAGGACGACGTCAAGACCGGCGTGATCACGTACAAGATCGCCGCCCACGCCGCGGACCTCGCCAAAGGCCACCCTGGAGCCAACGAGAGGGACGATGCCCTGTCCAAGGCGCGCTTCGAGTTCCGCTGGCGGGACCAGTTCGCCCTGTCCCTGGACCCGGTGACCGCCGAGGCATTCCACGACGAGACGCTGCCGGCCGAACCGGCCAAGACCGCGCACTTCTGCTCGATGTGCGGACCCAAGTTCTGCTCCATGCGCATCAGCCAGGACATCCGCAACGAGTACGGCTCGGCGGAAGCACAGGCTGCGCTGGCCGAAATGGCCGAAGGGATGCGGGAGAAGAGCCAGGAGTTCCTGGCCGCCGGCGGGAAGGTCTACCTGCCGGAGCTGAAGCTCCCCGAGACGGCCCGCCAGTAAGGGCCTTTTCGGGCCCCGTCCGGCAGGCGTTGGGGGCCGGCCGGACGCGGGCCCGGCGGGACGGCGGCCCAGGCGGGACGCCGCCTGGAAGCAGGCGCGGGGTAAGGGTCAGGATGCCCGCGGCCGCTGCCGCCGGCTGACCTCTGCAATGAAGGACCGGATAAGGCGGTCGCCCTCCACGGAGTCCTGGGGCCGGTGCCCTCCCGCAGCAGTGCGGTGCAGGGCGCCGGTCTCCCGCAGGTAACCGGCGATTTCCTCATAGAGTGGCTCCCAGCCGCCCGTGAGAACCAGGGTGGGGACGCCGGGAACGATCTGCAACGGCGCCTGCCAGGGCGGTGCCTGCAGCCGCAGCCGCCTCGCGGCGCGCTGGGCCTCCGGGGTACTCGGAGCGTGGCCTTCCGCGGCAAAGGCACGCCGCAGAAACTCCCGCTCATAGTCGTCGTCGCCGAGCTGGTGCCGGACCTCGAAGAGGGGCTCCATCAGCGCGCGGTGAGCCGCCGTGGCGGGCAGTTCGGCGGTCAGCGACAGGCAGGCCGGTTCCACGAGCGTCAGCGAGAACACGAGGTCGGGCCGTTCGACGGCAGCCATCATCGCGGCGATCGCGCCCTGGGCGTGGGCAACGATGTGGCCGCCGGCCCCGCCCCGGCCATCGTCTGCCAGCGACCGCAGCACGATCCGGGCGTCTTCGGCGAAGTCCGTTTCCAGCGGCTCGGCCTCGGCATCGAACCCGTGCCGCCGCAGGAAGAGGGCGTCGTATTGCAGGGCCATGCCGTGCTGGCGCGGCCAAGCGGCGGAGCCGAAGCTTCCGGCACCGTGGACGAACACTACCCGCTGCTTAAACATGACCCAACCTTATGGCAGCGGTCCGACATCCGGGCAGGCAGGCATGGCCGCGCCTACTTGCCGAGGAACTTGTCGAAGCCCTTGGGAAGGTTCATCTGGGACGGATCGAAGTCGCCGCCCTGCTGGCCGAAGGAGGCGCCCGTGGGAAGCGCCTTGGCTGCGCTGGCGCGCCGGGCCTCCGCATCACGGAGCTCCTGGGCTGCCTTGGCGGGGTTGCCCGAACGGGCCTTCTTCTTCGGCGCGCTCTTGGCGCCCTTGCGTGCGCCACCGCCGCCGCCCATGCCCGGCATTCCGGGCATTCCTGGCATGCCACCGCCCTGCGCCATCTTCTTCATCATCTTCTGGGCCTGGCCAAAGCGCTCGAGCAGGCCGTTGACCTCGGAGACGTGCACACCGGAGCCCCTGGCGATGCGGGCGCGGCGTGAGCCGTTGATGATCTTGGGGGCGAGCCGCTCGTGCGGGGTCATGGAACGGACGATCGCCTCGACGCGGTCGATCTCGCGCTCGTCGAACTGTTCCAGCTGCTGGCGGATGTTCTGGGCGCCGGGCATCATCATGAGCATTTTCTTCATGGAGCCCATGTTGCGGATCTGCTGCATCTGGGCGAGGAAGTCATCCAGCGTGAAGTCTTCCTGGTCGGCGAATTTCTTCGCCATCCGGGCAGCTTCGTCCTTGTCCCAGGACTTCTCAGCCTGCTCGATCAGGGTGAGGACGTCGCCCATGTCGAGGATCCGGGACGCCATGCGGTCCGGGTGGAACATTTCGAAGTCGTCCACGCCTTCGCCGGTGGACGCGAACATCACAGGCTTTCCGGTGACCGACGCAACGGACAGCGCGGCACCGCCGCGCGCGTCGCCGTCGAGCTTTGACAGCACGACGCCGGTGAAGTTGACGCCTTCATCGAAGGCCATCGCCGTGTTCACGGCGTCCTGGCCGATCATGGCGTCGATCACGAAGAGGACTTCGTTGGGGACGATGGCCCGGCGGATCTGCCGCGCCTGTTCCATCATGTCGGCGTCGACGCCGAGGCGTCCGGCCGTGTCCACGATGACGACGTCATGCAGCTTCTGACGGGCCTCTTCCACGCCGGCCCGGGCGACGGCGACCGGGTCGCCGGCCGGGTGCTCCAGCTCGGAGGTCGCGCCGGGGTGCGGGGCGAAGACGGGGACGCCGGCACGCTGGCCGACGACCTGCAGCTGGGTCACGGCGTTGGGGCGCTGGAGGTCGCAGGCGACGAGGATGGGGCTGTGGCCCTGGCCCTTCAGCCACTTGGCGAGCTTGCCCGCGAGGGTGGTCTTACCCGCGCCCTGGAGGCCGGCGAGCATGATGATGGTGGGCCCGGTCTTGGCCTTGCGGATGCGGCGGGTCTCGCCGCCGAGGATCTCCACGAGCTCCTCGTTGACGATCTTCACAATCTGCTGGCTGGGGTTCAGCGCCCCGGACACCTCGGCGCCGAGGGCGCGTTCACGGACCTGGCCGGTGAATTCACGGACCACGGGCACGGCAACGTCGGCGTCCAGCAGGGCCCGCCGGATCTCACGGACTGTGGCGTCGACATCTGCCTCGGTGAGGCGGCCCTTGCCACGGAGATTCTTGAAGGTTGCTGTCAACCGGTCAGAGAGTGAATTGAACACGCGCCGTGCACTTCTTTCAGTGGATGTACGGATGGCGGCCCTGCGGCACACCAGCGTCTCGGCTGCTGTTGCCAGCTGCGTCGACGACGGGACTCGACTATCTAGGGTACCAAGACGGGCCTGCAAGATGGCATGCTGGCACAGTGACGAGCCAAACTACTGTAAAAACGCTGCTCATCCTCGGTGCTTCCGGCGACCTGACGGGACGGCTCCTGCTTCCGGGGCTGGCCCGCCTGGTGGCTACCGGCCGCGCGGCCGGCCTCCGGCTCGTGGGTGCCGGCTCCGATCCGTGGCCGCAGGAGCAGTGGCAGGACCGCGTCCACACGGCCTTCGCCGACGCAGCCGGTAGGGCCGATGATGCCGGGAAGCAGGCCCTCGCGGCGCTCGAAGAAGCTACGGCCTACCGCCAACTGGACGTCACCGCCGACGGACCCCTGGCCTCACTGCTGGCTGAGCTCGAGGGCCCCGTGGCCGTCTACTTCGCATTGCCGCCCCAGGTGAGCCAGAAAGCCTGCGAAATCCTGCAGCCGGGCCAGGTCCCGGCCGGCACCCGCCTCGTCATGGAGAAGCCCTTCGGCTCGGGTGAAGAGTCGGCGCGCGAACTGAACCGCACGCTCCTGACCCTCGTGCCGGAAGACCACATCCACCGCGTGGACCATTTTCTGGGCAAGGCCACCGTCCTGAATATCCTGGGCCTCCGCTTTGCCAACAACTTTCTGGAGCCCGTCTGGAACCGTGGGCACATAGCAAAAGTGGAGATCATCTTCGACGAGGACCTGGCCCTCGAGGGCCGGGCCCGCTATTACGACGGCGCCGGGGCGCTGCGGGACATGATCCAAAGCCACCTTCTGCAGATCATGGCGCTGATGGCCATCGAACCTCCGGCCACGATCGGCGAGCGCGACCTCCGGGACGCCGTGGCCGCCGTGCTTCGCGCCAGCAGCATCAAGGCTCCGTACCAGGCCAGCACGCGGCGTGCCCGCTACACCGCCGGGAGCATGGACGGCAGGACGGTCCCGGACTACGTCGAGGAGCAGGGCGTGGACCCGGGGCGAAACACGGAAACGCTCGCCGAGGTCCGGGTGGACATCGACAATTGGCGCTGGAAGGACGTGCCCTTCATCTTGCGTTCGGGCAAGGCGCTCGGGGAAAAGCGGAAGGAAGCCGTGGTGACCTTCCGGCCGGTCCCCCACCTGCCCGGCGGATTCACGGGCATCGACGCCCCGAACAAGCTCAGGATCGGTTTCGGGCCGGACACGCTGGAGCTCGACGTCGACGTCAACGGCCCCGGGGACATCTTCCGCCTGGACCGCACCACGCTCCTCGCCGAGCTGAGCGCCTCCGAGCTGCTCCCCTACGGGGAAGTCCTCGAAGGTGTCCTGACCGGCGACCCCCTGCTGTCCGTCCGCGGCGATACTGCCGAGGAATGCTGGCGGATCGTTGGGCCGGTGCTCGAGGCCTGGGCCAGCAACGCCGTCCCGCTCGAGGAGTACGACGCCGGCACGTCCGGCCCTGAGGGTTGGTTGGGTTCCGCACGGACCAACTAGCTCCGGGCGCGCAAGAAGGGCCGGTCACCCAGAGGTGACCGGCCCTTGCGGCATTGCCTGCGGCTGCCGGGTGGCGGTTTCAGATGGCGGCTACGCCACGTTCACCTGTCCGCACCCGCACTGCTTCAAAGACATCCATGGTCCAGACCTTGCCGTCGCCTGCGCGGCCGGTGTTGGAACTGGCGATGATGACGTCGAGGATGTCATCAGCCTGTTCGTCCGTGGCCAGAACCTCCACGCGGATCTTGGGCAGCAGGTCCACGTTGTACTCGGCACCCCGGTAAACCTCGGTGTACCCCCGCTGCCGGCCGTAGCCGCTGGCTGCACTGACCGTCAAGCCCTGGACCCCGTAGGCCTCCAGGCCTTCCCGGATGGATTCGAGCTTCTCCGGTCGGACGATTGCTGTGATCAGTTTCATGCCCCCACGCTTTCCTTGCCTGATGCTGTCTCGGTCTTCTGCTCTTCTGTTCCTGCGGGCACGGAGTCCGTACCGCTGGTCGGGGCGTTGCCCTTGATCAGTTCATGCAGCGGCTGGAAGCTGCCGCCGTGGCCGCCGACACCGAACTCGTAGGCGGTCTCGGCGTGCAGGCTGAGGTCCACGCCCACCGCTTCCTGTTCCTGGGAAACCCGGAAGCCCATGGTCTTGTGGATCGCCAGTGCGATGATCAGCGTCAGAATGGCCGAGTAGGCGATGGCGATGCCGGCCGCTGCCAGCTGTGCCCAGAGCTGGGCGGGGCCGCCGCCGTAGAACAGGCCGCCGCCGACGCCGTCCGTCGGAAGGGCGATGAAGCCCAGCGCCACGGTGCCGATGATGCCCGAGACCAGGTGGACGCCGACAACGTCGAGCGAGTCATCAAAGCCCCAGCGGAACTTCAGGCCGACGGCAAGGGCAGATGCGGCACCGGCCACGAGGCCGAGCCCCAGGGCACCGACGGGGCTGACGTTTGCACAGGCCGGGGTGATGGCGACCAGGCCGGCGACGACGCCGGATGCAGCGCCCAGGGAGGTGGGGTGTCCGTCACGGACACGTTCGGTGATGAGCCAGCCAATCATGGCTGCGGCAGGTGCCGCCAGGGTGTTGACCCAGATCAGGCCGCCCTGCTCGGCGGTAGAGGCCAAGCCGCCGTTGAAGCCGAACCAGCCGAACCAAAGAATAGCCGCGCCGAGCATGACGAACGGGATGTTGTGCGGGCGGTGGTTCGGGTCCTTGCCGAAGCCCTTGCGGTTGCCGATGATGAGAACGAGGATCAGAGCCGCCACACCGGCGTTGATGTGGACCACGGTGCCGCCGGCGAAGTCGATGGCCGGGCCGAGTGCCTGGCCGATCGCGCCTTCCTCGCCGAACAGGCCGCCGCCCCAGACCATGTAGGCCAACGGGCAGTAGACCAGGGTTACCCAGACGGGCACGAACACGGTCCACGCGCCAAACTTGGCGCGGTCCGCGATGGCTCCGCTGATCAGGGCAACTGTGATGATGGCGAAGGTTGCTCCATAGCCGACAAGGATGAGGCCGTCCGGTTCCGTAATGCCCTCAAGACCGAAGTTGGCGAGCGGGTTCCCGACCATCTGCAGGAAGCCATCGCCGCCCGTCATGGAGTAGCCCCAGAGTACCCACACAACGCTCACGATGCCGATGGAGATGAAGCTCATCATCATCATGTTCAGTGCTGCCTTGGCGCGCGTCATGCCGCCGTAAAAAAATGCCAGACCTGGTGTCATGAACAGCACGAGTGCCGCCGCCACCATGAGCCATACGTGACCTGCGGTAAGTTCCATGGTGCACGTCCTCCCTGTGATCGATGTTGCGGATGTATCCGCTTGGCCAACGCCATTTGCGTCCTACATAAAGTTTTGCCCCGGTGTGTTTCGCTGGCGGAGGATTTAGATTGCCGCCCTGTTACAAGAACCTCCCGGAAGTAAATGGTGCATATCTGGCTTGTTACGGTTATGTTTCAGCGTTCGCAATCCCGCTTTTCCCGCCCGCATTCCAAGGATCACCGCGCCATGCCCCTTCTCCCCCGTCCTGCCTCCGGAAGACCGCGGTTCCCAGCCGTCAGGCGGACCGGAGATGCCCGGCTGCCCCGTGACATCAAGGTGATGCTCGTTGCGGCGTTCCTTATCGCCCTCGGTTTCGGGCTTGTGGCGCCGGTGCTTCCGCAGTTCGCCACCACTTTCGACGTCGGTGCTACTGCAGCGGCCGTGATTGTCAGCATCTTCGCGTTCATGCGACTCGTGTTCGCTCCCGCGGGCGGGGCGCTGATCGGGCGGCTGGGCGAGCGGCCGGTCTACGTCGCGGGGCTGCTGATTGTGGCGGCATCCACGGCAGCCTGCGCCTTCGCACAGGACTACTGGCAGCTGCTGATCTTCCGGGGCCTCGGCGGCGCCGGGTCCGTCATGTTCACGGTGGCGTCCATGGCACTCGTGATCAGGCTGGCCCCTCCGGAAAGCCGCGGCAGGGTTTCGGGAGCCTATGCCTCAGCATTCCTGATCGGCAACGTCTGCGGACCCATCGTGGGAGGCCTGCTGGCAGGCTTTGGGCTGCGGGTTCCGTTCCTCGCCTATGCGGCAGCACTGGTCCTGGCAGCGCTCGTGGTGCAGACGCAGCTTAGCCATGTGCCGGGCGCCGGCGGCCGCGACGGATCAGCCGCGCCGGACATGAAATTTGGTGAGGCCCTGGCCGACAGCGCCTACCGCGCGTCGCTGTTCTCGAGTTTCGCCAACGGCTGGGCCACGTTTGGCGTACGGATGGCCACGGTGCCCCTGTTCGCGGTCGCCGCGCTTGGTGCCGGCCCGGAGGCGGCCGGCTGGGCACTGGCGGTATTTGCCGCCGGAAACGCCGTCGCCCTCACGTTTTCGGGGAGGCTTGCTGACAGTCTTGGCCGCAAGCCGCTGATGATCGCCGGGCTCGTGGTCACCGGCACGGCAACAGGCGGGATCGGACTCACGCAGGGCCTGGGCTGGTTCCTGGCCGCCTCGATGCTTGCCGGCGTGGGCGCCGGGCTGCTGGGGCCTGCGCAGCAGGCAGCTGTGGCCGACGTGATCGGCCGTGAACGGTCCGGCGGCCGGGTGCTCGCCGCCTACCAGATGACCGCCGACATCGGAGCCATCCTCGGGCCGGTGTTCGCCGGCCTCCTGGCGGATGCGCTCGGGTACGGCTGGGCGTTCGCGGCGACGGGCGGGGTGCTGCTGCTGGCGGCAATCGCGTGGCTGCTGGCCCGCGAGACTGCGGTGCGGCACCCCTCGGAGGCGCCGCAACCGCATTAGGCAGTACTCGCGGCGGTGCTAGTTCAACAGCGCGTCGACGAATCCCTCGGTTTCGAAGGGCGCCAGGTCGTCCGCGCCTTCGCCGAGCCCGATGAGCTTGACGGGCACTCCGAGGGTCTTCTGGATGGCGACGACGATGCCGCCCTTGGCCGTCCCGTCCAGCTTGGTGAGGACGATGCCGGTGATGTTCACGACTTCAGCGAAAACCTTGGCCTGGTTGAGCCCGTTCTGCCCGGTCGTGGCGTCGAGCACGAGCAGCACCTCGTCAACCTCTGCAAGCTTCTCGATGACGCGCTTGACCTTGCCGAGCTCGTCCATGAGGCCAACTTTGTTCTGCAGGCGCCCGGCGGTGTCGACCATGACGACGTCGACTTCCTGGTCGATCCCGGCCTTGACCGCCTCGTAGGCGACCGAGGCCGGGTCCGCGCCGTCGATGTCGGATTTGACGGTCGGCACGCCTACCCGCTGCCCCCACGTGGCCAGCTGCTCCGAGGCGGCCGCGCGGAAGGTGTCTGCGGCGCCCAGCAGAACGTCCTTGTTCTCCGCGACGAGGACGCGGGCCAGTTTGCCGACGGTGGTGGTCTTTCCGACTCCGTTGACGCCGACCACCAGCATCACGGCTGGCTTGTCCGCGTGGCGTTCGACCCGGAGGCTCCGGTCCATGGTGGGGTCGACCAGCTTGATCAGCTCTTCGCGGAGGAGGGCTTTCACGTGCTCCGGCGAACGCGTGCCGAGGACCTTCACCCGCTCGCGGAGGGCATCCACCAGCTCCATGGTGGGTTCGGTGCCGAGGTCGGCCAGGAGCAGGGTCTCCTCCACTTCATCCCAGACGTCCTCGTCGATCTTGTCGCTGGACAGCAGCGCCAGGAGGCCCTTGCCCAGGACATTGTTCGACTTGACGAGGCGCTCCCGGAGGCGCGTGAGGCGTCCTTCAACAGGCAGCGGGGTCTCGACGGCGATGGTTTCCAGGCCGGCTACATCGTCGGGAACCTCGGTGACAAGGCCGCCTTCGACGTCGACGCCGTCGGGCGCCCTCCGTCCCGGAGCCGCCACCGGGCGGTCCTCGAGGAGGGTCCCTCCGCCGCCCGGCGGCAGCACGGGATCGTTGGCGTCGCGGGTTCCGGGGTACTGCTTCCCGGACTTCCGCGCCTTGAGCAGCACCGGGACCAGCCCGCCGATGACCACCAGGGCAGCGAGAATGGGCAGAAGAATTGGAAGGAGTTCGTTCACACTCCCTAGCTTCTCATAACAGCCGCGGGCGCTGCGGGCGGGGCCCCAACTGTACGTTCGCGCTAGACGTCGGCTCCCAGGCGCTGGCTGATCACTGTGGAGACGCCGTCTCCCCGCATGGTGACCCCGTAGAGAGCGTCCGCCACCTCCATGGTGCGTTTCTGGTGGGTGATGACGATGAGCTGGCTGGATTCGCGGAGTTCTTCGAAGATCGTGATGAGGCGGCCCAGGTTGGTGTCGTCCAGCGCCGCCTCCACCTCGTCCATCACATAGAAGGGTGAGGGCCGGGCCTTGAAGATTGCCACGAGCAGCGCCACGGCCGTCAGGGAGCGTTCGCCGCCCGACAGCAGCGAGAGTCGCTTGATTTTCTTTCCTGCCGGCCGCGCCTCAACCTCGATGCCGGTTGTCAGCATGTCGTCGGGGTCGGTGAGGACCAGCCGTCCCTCCCCTCCCGGAAACAGCCGGGAGAAGACGTGGACGAACTGCGCCGAGGTGTCCGCGAACGCCTCCGCGAAGACTTTCTGTACGCGGTCGTCGACTTCCTTGATGATGTCCAGCAGGTCCTTGCGGCTGGACCTGAGGTCTTCCAGCTGCGTGCTCAGGAACTGGTGCCTCTCTTCCAGCGCCGCGAATTCCTCCAGCGCCAGCGGATTGACCTTGCCCAGCGACGCGAGGTCCCGTTCTGCCTTGCGCAGCCGCTTTTCCTGCTCGTCGCGGACGAAGGGCTTCCCCGCCACGAGTGGTTTGCCGTCGTCATCGACGGGTGCCCGGAGCTCCGCCCATTTGTCGGCGGATCCTGCTGCCGGCAGCGGGACCGGCCGGTCCGGTCCGTAGTCCCCCACCAGCTGGTCGGCTGTCAGGCCCAGCTCTTCGATGGATCTGTTCTCCAGGGCTTCGATCCGGAGTTTCTGCTGGGTACGAGCCAGTTCGTCGCGGTGCACCGAGTCTGTCAGATCGGCGAGCTCGCGGGCGAGGACGTCGTTGGCAGTACGGACGTCGGCCAGTTCGCGGTCCCGCTGCTCGCGGTTTTGCTCTGCAATGTCGCGCTCCATGCCGGCCAGGTCGACGGAGGCGTCACTGAACCGGATGATGTGGTCCACGGCCTCTGCCACGGCAGCGGCCCGGCGGGCCTGGATCCTGCGGCGGCGCGCCCGCTCGGCCGCCTCTTCCCGGGCCCGGCGTTCGGACGCGGCAGCCCGTTCCAGTGAGGTCGCCCGGTTGCGGATGGCGGACAGCTGCTCCTCGGCGCTGCGCAGCGACAGCCGGGCGTCCATCTCTGCGGACCGCGCGAGGGCTGCGGCAGCGGCCAGCGCATCACGCTCATCGGTGGACGGCTCCGCTTCGGCAGGTGCCTCCTGGGCGGCGGCGAGCCGCGCGGCAATGGTAGTGAGGGCTTCCTGTTCGGTCGCGATGCTGGCTTCGGCCCGTGCCAGCGACGCTGCGAGCCTGTCGCTCTCGCCCACTGCGCTGCGCAGCACGGAGTTCAGGTGGCCAAGCCGTTCGGCCACGGCCGCGAGGCGTGCGTCGGAGTCATGGAGCCGTTCGAGGGCCGCATCCGCGCGGTCCTGCGCACCGGTCCGGCGCGATTCTGCTCCGGCCAAAGCGAAACGGTTTTGCTCCAGTCCGGCGGTGACCGCGGCGAGTCTTGATGCGGCGTCGTCGACGGCGGCCTGCACCTCGAGCAGCGAAGGCGCCTTGGCGGAGCCGCCGGTGACGGTGAAGGCGGTGAAGACGTCGCCTGCCAGCGTGACCGCGGTCAGCTCCGGCCGCTCGCCGATCAGGGCGGCGGCGGATTCAAGATCGTCGACCACGGCGATGCGCGCGAGCAACTGCTGCACGGCTGCCCCTGCGGGGCCGGTGGCAGTCATCAGTTCGGTTGCCCACCGGGCACCCTCGGGCAGCGCCGCGTCCTGCATCTCAGCCGCCGCCTGCGCTTCACCGGCCGGAGGGCTGCCCGGCTCCGGATGGGCTTCGAGCAGCAGTGTTGCGCGGCCGGCGTCGTCGTCCTTCAGGAGCTGCAGCACAGCTGCGGCCGATCCGCTGTCCCGCACCACCACGGCGTCTGAGGCGCTGCCGAGAGCTGCGGCAATCGCGGCCTCGCAGCCGGGCGTTACCGCCAGCTCCGAGGCGAGGGGCCCGACGATGCCCGGCAGGCCGGCGCCGAGGACGTGTTCGGAACCGTCCTTGCGGTTCAGGCCCAGGCTCAGGGCATCGTGCCGGGCCTTGAGTGCGTCGCGTTCCCTCAGCGCCTCGCGCTCGGCGCTCCGCAGGGAATCGATCTCTGCCAGGACGGCGTCCAGCTCCGCACTGGCTTCCTCGTACTCCGCATCGAGGGACTCCTCTCCCTCCTCCACCCCGGCGACTTGGGATTCCAGTGCAGTGAATTCGGACTGGGCCTGCTTCCTGCGTTCCTCGCCGGCAGCCTTGGATTCCCGCAGGCGGCCCACTTCGGCCTGCGCTGATTCGACCCTCGATCTCGCCGCCGCAACCTGGCCGGCCAGCCTCGCCAGGCCTTCGCGCCGGTCGGCCGCTGCCCGCAGGGCGGCTGTGAGGCGCCTTTCCTCGGCAGCAGCGGCGCTTTCCGCCTCGGTTTTTGCCGCGGTGGCGGCTTCCAGGGCATTGCGCCTGCCGACGATGTGCTGTTCGAGTTCCGCCTGCTCGGTCCGGACGCGGGCAGCCTGCCGCTCCAGCTGGTCTGGGTCCCGGCCCGGCTCGGGGGCGGCGTCCGCTGAGCCCAGCAGCCGGCACCGTTCCCGCGCCAGTGACCCGAGGGACCGCAGCCGCTCGCGCCCGGCCGAGAGCTGGTACCACGTGTCCCGCGCCGCATTAAGCCGGGGCGTGGCTGCAGCGGCAAGCTGCTCCAGCGTCGCCTGGCGCTGGCGGCCGGCCTCGAGATCCCGTTCGACGACGGCCCGCCGCGCCTTCAGCGCGGTTTCGTCGGCAACTTCTTGGGCAAGGTTGTTGCGGAGCTGGACGAGGTCGTCGGCCAGCAGCCGTGCCCGGGCGTCCCGGACGTCGAACTGCACCGTCTGGGCACGCCGCGCAATCTCGGCCTGTTTGCCCAGCGGCGTGAGCTGCCGCCGGATTTCGCCGGTGAGGTCGCTGAGCCTCTGCAGATTGGCCTGCATGGCCTCGAGCTTGCGGACGGTCTTTTCCTTGCGCCGCCGGTGCTTCAGAATGCCCGCGGCTTCCTCAATGAACCCTCGCCGGTCCTCGGGCGTGGCATGCAGCACCTTGTCGAGCTGCCCCTGGCCGACGATGACGTGCATCTCCCGTCCCAAGCCCGAATCGGAGAGCAACTCCTGGATGTCCAGTAGACGGCACGCGGCACCGTTGATGGCGTACTCGGAACCGCCGGTGCGGAAGAGTGTGCGGGAGATCGTCACTTCGCTGTATTCAATGGGCAGCGCGCCATCGGCGTTGTCGATGGTGAGGGAGACGTGTGCCCGTCCCAACGGCGGCCGGCCGGCGGTACCGGCGAAGATGACGTCTTCCATCTTGCCGCCGCGGAGGGTCTTGGCTCCCTGCTCCCCCATGACCCAGGACAAGGCATCGACCACATTGGACTTGCCAGAGCCGTTGGGCCCCACCACCGCAGTGACGCCGGGCTCAAAGTCGAAGGTCGTCGCCGAGGCAAAGGACTTGAAGCCCCTGACGGTCAGACTTTTGAGGTGCAAGGTGTTTCGGATCTCCTGAATGGCGGCAGCGGCTGCGTTCCTGCCCTAAATCTACTGCCACGAAGCCCGGATTCCGCGGATTTACGGCGTTCCGGCCACCGAGATAACGGTCACCAGCGGCCGTTGCGGGGCCGCGGCTGGCATACGGGACAGGTATAGGAGGAACGGTTCATGAACATGTCGCGCCGCATCAGGGACACGATGCCGGACGCGGCGCACCGGCGGCATTGTTCTCCTTCGCGGCCGTAGGCGTCCAGGGAACGCTCGAAATAGCCCGAGGCGCCGTTGACGTTCACATAGAGGGAGTCGAAACTCGTCCCGCCGGCCTCCAGGGCGTCAAGCATGACCTCCCGGGCCGCGGTGAGGACGCGCTCAGCTTCTGCCCGCCGCAGGGTATCGGTGGGGCGGGCGTAGTGGAGTTTCGCCCGCCAGAGGGCCTCGTCCGCATAGATGTTGCCGATTCCGGACACCAGGCCCTGATCGAGGAGGGCCCTCTTCAGGCCGGTCTTGCGGCTCCGCAGCCGGCGGTAAAAGTTCCCAAACGAGAAGTGCGGGTCCAGGGGGTCGCGCGCGATGTGCGCCGCCTCTTCGGCGATCAGCGGCAGCGGCTTTTCGGCGAGCCCGCCCGGCCCGGAGTCGTCCGTCGGAACCAGCGACGTGACGAAGAGGCCGCCGAAGATCCGCTGATCGACGAACCGGAGCTGCCCCGGCGTTCCGTCGCGCGGGCTCAACCGAAGACGGACTTTGAGGTGCTTCTCGTCCGGCGCGGCGCTGTCCTGCATCAGGAGTTGGCCGCTCATGCCGAGATGGGCCATCAGCGCCACTGTCGGGAGTTCACCGGCTTTCCCCGTAACGGCGCCGGCCTCCTGCAGCGGCATCCACAGGAATTTCCCGCGGCGCACAATGTCCAGGACCGTGGCCCCTTCGAGGTTCCCGGCGAAGTCCTCCGGCCCCAGGGCATGGCGCCGCACGGACCTCGGGTCTACGACGTCGACGCCGGTGATGGTCCGGCCGAGAACCCAGCTGACCAGGCCGCGGCGGACCACCTCCACCTCGGGAAGTTCAGGCACCGGTCACCTAGTTGCTGGCAGCGGATTCCGGAGACGCGTCCGCCGCATCCGTGCCTGTGCCTGTGCCGGAAAGTTTCCGCCACGCGTCGGCCGCAGCTTCCTGCTCCGCTTCCTTTTTGGAGTGCCCGGATCCCCTGCCGCAGGCTTTGCCGCCAATCTGCAGCTCCGCGATGAACGTCCGCGCGTGGTCCGGCCCGGAGCCCTCCACTGCGTAGTAGATGCTGCCAAGCTGCCTGCCGGCGGCCAGCTCCTGAATGCTGGTCTTCCAGTCGGTGCCGGCCCCGAGGGCGGCGGCGTCCTTCAGGAGAGGACCGATCAGGCGCATCACCAGCTGCCGGGCGGTCTCGATGTCGTTGGAGACGTAGGTGGCACCGATGAGCGCCTCCATGGTGTCAGCCAGGATCGAGGCTTTGTTCTTGCCTTCGGTGAGCTTCTCGCCCTGCCCAAGGTAGATGTAGTCACCAATGCCCAGGCTGCGTCCGATGCCCGCAAGGGCGCGGGTGCTGACCACGGCCGAACGCCGCTTCGCGAGGTCGCCTTCGGGAAGCGTCGGGTTATCGCGGTACAGCGCGTCCGTTACTGAGAATCCCAGAATGGAGTCGCCCAGGAACTCTAGACGTTCGTTGGTGGGAATGCCGCCGTTTTCGTAGGCGTAGGAACGGTGTGTCAGAGCAAGACGAAGCGTCCCGGCGTCAATGAAGACACCGAGACGCTTCAAAAGCTCTTCAGTTGAAGACATCCTTTTCAGCCTGTGGGCCGATTAGACGTCCGCGACCTTGCGGCCCTTGTACTCAAGGAACAGCGCAGTGCCAGCCGAGTCGGTAACGACCTTTGCCTGGTGCGGCAGGCTGTAAGTAACCTGGCCGTTCTCGACGGTCTTCACCAGGTGGGGGGCAGTCGCCTTCCACTGGGAGCGGCGGGCGCGGGTATTCGAGCGAGACATTTTCCGCTTGGGAACAGCCACGGCTAACTCATTTCTCTCTAGAAAAACACTTACAAATCAATTTTGCCGGTCAGGCTTAGCCAGATCAGCTAGGGCAGCCCAGCGAGGGTCTACGACCTCGTGGTGGTGCCCCGGCTCGTCTTCCAGGCGCGCTCCACATTCGGAACACAGGCCCTGGCAGTCTTCCCGGCACACCGGCTGGAACGGCAGCATGGTTACAACTGCGTCCCGCAACACCGGCTCAAGATCGATCAGATCGTGCTCGACTCGACGTTGCTCTTCATCGTCTTCTTCGTCGGAAGGCAAGGCGCCCTCGTAGAAGAAAAGTTCTTGCACATTGACTTCAAGGTCATACGCAAGGGGATCCAGGCATCGGCCGCACTCGCCGGTTACTTCGGCGACTGCGGTTCCTGATACCAGAATTCCTTCGTGTACGGCCTCAAGCCTCAGGTCCAGCTCGATGTCCGAGCCTTCCTGAACGCCAATGAGCGCCACGCCAAGATCACTTGGCGCGGGTACATGTTCCGTCAGTGTACGCATGCTCCCCGGACTGCGTCCGAGGTCCTTGACATCAAGCATCAAGGGCGAACTAGCATCTCGCTTAATGAGAACTCCTGTTGAACATATGACCGACGTACTATCTTAGCCCGAAGTCCGTGAAGGACTCAAACCGGATGCCGGCCACGGGCGCCGGAATGTACCGGTCAAGCTTACCCTCTTGCCGGCTAGCCGGACGCAGGCCCCGCCAGGAGACGTTTCAGGACGGACCTCGGCACAAACTCCGACACGTTGCCGCCAAGCGTGAATACTTCCTTGATCAGTGTCGAAGACAGGTGCAGGTAGTGCGATTCGGCGGGCAGGAACACCGTTTCCACGCCGCTGAGCTGGCGGTTCATGGTGGCCATGGGCAGTTCGTAGTCGAAATCCGACGACGACCGCAGGCCCTTGACGATGGCCGAGACACCCCGCTGGCGGCAGTACTCGGCAAGGAGGCCCTCGCCGACCGGTTCCACGACGATGCCGCGCAGGGAGGCAAGCGTCTCCTTGGCCATCTCGATCCGGTCCTCCAAGGGAAAGCGGTACTTCTTGGCGTAGTTGGTGGATACTGCCACGATCACTTCGTCGAAGAGGCTCGCGGCTCGGGCGATGACCTCGAGGTGTCCATTGTGGATGGGGTCGAAGGAGCCTGGGCATACAGCGCGTCTCATGCTCCGAACCTACCGCATCTGCGAGCCGGGATACCATGATTTGATGCATCGGCCGCGTGGCAGGGCGGGCTGAACGGACAGGCAGGACGGCAATGACTCAGACACTTCCGGCGCCGTGGCAGCGCGCTGCCACGGGGGCCAACCTCCTAGCCCCGGACGGCACCCTGGGCGTCACGATTTTCGAGGAAATGACCACCCTGGCCGTCCGGACCGGGGCCATCAACCTCGGCCAGGGCTTTCCGGATGAGGACGGCCCCGCGGAGATCAAAGCCGCGGCCCAGGCGGCCATCGCCCAGGGTTCAAACCAATACGCACCGGGCAAGGGGATCCCCGAACTCCGTCAGGCCATCGCGGCACACCAGCAGCGTTTCTACGGGCTGGCCCCGGACCCCGACACCGAAATCATCGTCACCACGGGCGCCACCGAAGCGATCGCCGCTTCATTGATGGCGCTGGTGGGCCCGGGCGACGAAGTCCTGACCTTCGAACCGTTCTATGACTCCTACGGCGCGATCATCGGCCTGTCCGGAGCCACCCACGTCACGGCGCCGTTGCTGGCCCCGGACTTCATGCCCGATCTCGCCGCCCTTGAAGATGCCTTCAGCAGCCGTACCAGGGCCGTGCTCATCAACAATCCGCACAATCCCACCGGAGCCGTCTTCCCGGCGGATGTCCTCCAGCGCGTGGTCGATCTGGCGCGGCAGCACGGCGCCCTCATCATCACGGACGAGGTCTATGAGCACCTCACGTTCGGCGTGCGACACATCCCGGTTGCCACCCTTCCCGGGGCTGCCGAGCGGACCATCACCATCTCCTCGGCAGGGAAGACCTTCTCCTTCACGGGCTGGAAGGTCGGCTGGCTGAGCGGCCCGGAGCACCTGGTCTCGGCGATCCGGACCGTGAAGCAGTTCCTTACCTACAGTTCCGGCACGCCGTTCCAGAGCGCCATCGCCACCGGGCTGGGATTGCCCGACTCCTTTTACGAGGACATCGCGGTCACGCTTGGCAAGAAGCGCGACATCCTGAGCGACGGCCTCCGGGCGGCCGGCCTGGACGTGTTCACCCCGAAGGGCACGTATTTCGTGAACGTCGACACCTCTCCACTGGGGATCCGCGATTCCGTGGAGCTCGCCCGCCGGCTGCCCGCACTCGTGGGCGTGGCCGCCATCCCGGTTCCGGTGTTCTGCCACCCGGAAGGCGCCGAGCGGACCAGGAGCCTGCTGCGGTTTGCCTTCTGCAAGAAGACCGAAGTCCTTGAGGAAGCGGCCGCCCGGCTGGCGACACTGCGGGACAGGCTCTGACAGCGGTGGATGGCCCGGCACCGGTGTCCCGTTACCTGCGCAGCGCCGGCCAGCACGCCGTCATCGAACCCGACACGTACACCGACGGCGGCTTCGTGCTCAGCATCGGCGGGGCGGAACAGTCGCATGTCGACCTGGCCGACCCGGAGGACATCTTCTACGAGTACCTTCGCAGGATCGGTCATCTGGTGGATCTGGCCGGCCCATGGGGCGAGCCGGTCACGGCACTGCACCTTGGAGCCGGCGCACTGACCCTGGCCCGCTACATCCAGGCCACCCGCCCCGGTTCCCTGCAGTACGCGGTGGAATTGGAACGGGAACTGCTGGACTTCGTGCTGGAGCAGCTGCCGCTGCCCGAGGGAACCCGGCTGCACACGGTCATTGGCGACGCCCGCGCAGCACTGGCGGAGCTTCCCGCCGAGGTGCGCTTCGACGTCGTGATCCTGGACATCTTCTCGGGCCCCGAGGCTCCGGAGCACCTGGCCTGCACGGAGTTCTACGCGGAAGCAGCGGCACTGCTGTCCGAACGGGGCGTGCTGATCGTGAATGTCGGCGACGAGCCGGGCCTTACCCTGGTCCGCAGCCAGGTCGCGGCGCTGCGGCGCGCCATGACGGACGTGGCCGCCGTCGCCGAGTCCGGCATGTTCACGGGCCGGTATCCGGGGAACATCATCCTGGCCGGTACGCAGAAGCCCTGGCCGGCCGAATGGACTGCCGCCCTGACTGCCCGGGGGCCGCATCCGGCCAAGGTGCTGGCCGGGGTGGAATTGGACCCGTTCTCAGGCTGACGCCTAGTAGTTAGTACACCTAGTCCTCCGCCGCCTGGCCCAGGTCCACGTCCACTTCCTGGTCGCTGGCCGGTTCGGCAAACCACAGCCGCGTCTCGCCATACTTTTTTTCTGCGAACCGTTCCAGGGCTGCGGGCCAGGACGGTTCCGGGGACCTGGACGACCGTTCCACCACCACCACGGCCCCGACCGCCAGGTGCCGGCCCAGTTTCGCCAGGACGGCGCCCAGTGCCGGTTCGTCCAAGGGGTACGGGGGGTCCAGGAATGCCACGTCCCACTGGATGTCTTCGGCCGTCCGCTCCAGGAATGGCTCCACCCGCGAACGGTGCACGGTGACTGCCTTCCGGCCCAGCACGGTGTTGATCAGGTCCGCGTTCCGCTGGCACACAGCGCTGGCCCTGGCATCAGACTCCACCAGGTCAACGGTCTGCGCTCCCCTGCTGGCACTCTCCACGCCCAGTGATCCGGAGCCGGCGTACAGGTCAACAACGCGCGCACCGGCCAGGACGTCGAAGGCGTCCAGCCGGGAAAAGAGGGCCTCCTTGACGCGGTCGGTGGTGGGCCGCGTCAGCGAACCCGGCACGCTGACCAGCGGTGTCCCCCCCGCAGCGCCTGCCACGATCCGGCTCATGCTGCCGGCCCCGGTTCCGTCCGGCGTGCGGTTGCGTCGGGTCCCAGCGCATCAGTGGTGCTAGCCGCGTTCAAGGAACGCCTCCTTTTCGGGGTTGAGGTAGTCGTTGATGGCTTCCGCCAAAACCGGGTGGTCCGCGAGTGACGGATCGCGGCCCACAATCTCCTGGGCATCCTGCCGGGCGCGGGCGATGATGTCCTCGTGCTCCAGCACCCTCAAAAGTTTCAGCGTGGACCTGCCGCCGGATTGGGACGCACCGAGGATGTCGCCCTCGCGCCGCAGCTTGAGGTCCTCCTGGGACAGCTCGAACCCGTCGGTGGTCGCCGCGACGGCGTCCAGCCTGCGGCGGCTGGGATGTCCCGGTTCGAGCGTGGTGACCAGGAGGCAGGTGCCCGGGTGCCCTCCGCGGCCCACCCGGCCCCGCAGCTGGTGGAGCTGCGATATCCCGAAGCGGTCAGCATCCAGGATGACCATCAGGGTGGCGTTGTGGACGTCCACTCCCACCTCGATCACTGTGGTGGACACCAAAAGCTTCGTTTCGTTGGCCGTGAACGATGCCATGGTCCCTGATTTCACGGTCGGATCCTGGCGCCCGTGCAGGGGCGCCAGGGGTATCCCGGCCAGCGCCGGTTCCTCCCGGAGATATTCGACGACGGCAGTCACCGAGGCGAGCTCGCGCGCGGCACCGTCATCCTCCAGGTCCCCGGCCCCCGGTTCCGCTTCGCCGGGACTGAAGTCGCCGTCGTCGTCCGTTCCGATCTTTGGGCACACAACGTAGACCTGGTGCCCGGCGTCGATCTCTTCCCTGGACCGTGACCAGATCCGTGACGCCCAGCCGGGGTTCTCCGCCAGGCCCACGACGTGCGTGGTGATCGGTGCCCTGCCGGCCGGCAGTTCGTCGAGCACGGACGTTTCGAGGTCCCCGAACACTGTCATGGCCACGGTGCGGGGAATCGGTGTGGCCGTCATGACCAGAAGGTGCGGGGGCTTGCTCGCCTTGCCCCTGAGGGCATCGCGCTGCTCCACACCGAACCGGTGCTGCTCGTCCACCACGATGAGGCCGAGGTCGTAGAAGGAGACGTTGTCGCTGAGCAGGGCGTGCGTGCCGATGACGATCCCGGCAGTTCCGGACGCGGCGTCGAGCAGTGCCTGCTTGCGCGCGGCGGTG